>JAKDKP010000398.1 GCA_030453285.1 Propionibacteriales bacterium | reverse complement strand
ACTCGATCCGAGATGTTCCTTGGCCAGCGAGGACAGGGTGTCGCCCTTCACCACCACAACGCGGGAGACCTCGGAGGTGTCCCCGGCGCCCGGAATCACCAACTGCCAACCGATCTGCAGATCGTCTGGTCCATGCTTCAACAGCTTGGCGTTGGCCGTGGCGATGGTTCGCCACTGATCACCCTGCCCGTAGTACTGCTCGGCAATGGACCACAGGTCTTCGCCCTTGGTGACGGTGTGCAGCCTGGTCCTCTTGTCCTTCTTCTCTTCGGCCTGCTTGTCGTCGACCTGCGCCCGGTCGGCCGCCGGGAGGGCAGTGTCGCCACCCGCCCCGATGGCGGTGGTCCGGGGCGCATCGGCGGTCTGCACGACGGCCGCTACCGGATTGGGTGGTGCGCTCGGCGCCGCGCCGCGTGGCAGGACGGTCTGCACCACGAACATGGCGATCACCGCGACGATCAGTCCAGCCGCGAGCGCCTGGGGGAGCTTCAAGCCGGGCAACCGCGGCCGGAACCGGTACCGGGACAACACCGAGACCAGTTCGAGCAGAACCGAGACGGTGAAGACGCCCCAGGCAAGCCAGGCGCCGACGGTGAGCACGTTGATCAACAAGGTGCCGTCGTCGGGAGTGAGCAGAATGTCCAGTGGGGAACGGTCTGCCCACTGGGCCGGATCGGGAAGCTGACCGAAGGTGGCAATGCCAACGGGCATGCCGAGCACCACCGCCGTGAGTGTGACGAGGGCGAGCACCCCCTTGACGAACCGCATGCCTCTCCTCAGTCGTACGTCCGTGCACCGTTCTTCCTCGGCGCCTGCCTGATCGTCGGCCACTCCGCCCCCCTGCGGAACCGACCTCAGGCAACATCCCATCAAATCCGGTCGCCGGGTGGAACCTGTGTCCACAGGTGTTGTCCGACGAGGCTGCTGACACCCCTGCCAAACGTGTTGTCCACAGGGCTGCTTTCGAAGTGACCCTCCCCGGCCTTACTGTTTTGCGCAGCAAGGGATGAAGACCATCCGGCGGGCCGAACCGTCAGTCGGGTGACCACACACACCACCCGGACACCGGTCCGGAACTCCACGGAGGACAAGCACATGTCAGAACAGAGCTCAGTCAACCGGGCGAGCATGACCAAGGCCGCCGAGCAGATCAACGCGGCCCTGTCGAGCATCGCCAAGACCCAGAACAACCTCGGCCAGAGTGTCCAGGAACTCACCGCGAGGGGCTGGACCGGCAACGCGGCGCAGGCCTTCCTCAAGGGCTTCGGCGAGTTCGATCGGCAGTTCACCACGGTGAAGAACAAACTCGACGAGATCTACACCAAGCTGACCGATTCGCAGAGCACGTACACCCGGAATGAGCAGGATCAGGAAGAGGCGTCCAGCGCGATCTTCCAGGCTCTCCAGGGCTGACCCCACCCCCACGCACCCACACCACACAGGAGACACGACATGTCAGATTCCACCACAGTCAATGCCGGAGCAATGCAGGCCGGCATCGAGGCCCTGAGCACCGCCTACACCCAGACCGACAGCACCTTGACCACCTTGGAGGGCGAGCTCGAGTCCTCGCTCAACGAGTGGGAGGGTGCGGCCCGCGAGGCCTACACCGAGGCCAAGCGTCAGTGGGACGCCGCCGCAGATCGGATGTCCCAGGTCATCCAGAAGATGACCGGTGTGCTGACGCAGATCAGCGACAACTACCAGAGCAACGAGCGCAACATCCAGGGCTCCTGGAGTTGAGCTGACAACTCACGCACGCACCACGAAGTGGCTCATCCCGTACGGGGTGGGCCACTTCTGTTGGTCGGCGCGGTTTGCCGCTTGTGGCAAGTCGGGCGACGAGGACAAAGGTTCGCCCACATCGGGAGCCAGACGACCCCGTGACTGGTCATACTCGATGGTGGGTGCACACAGCGCACCCACGTCCCAGACATTCGATCAGCGCAGGGAGCACATCGTGGAAATGACCGCAGACGGAGGCGGCGGCACACCGACCGTGACGTCCAACGTGACAGTTGACCCGGGGCAGATCGCCCAGTTCGCCAAGTTCCTCGACGACATGCAGGGCGACTTGAAGATCGTGCACTCGATGGTCACCGCCGTCGAAGACATCAAGCCCGACGACTTCGGCATCTACAACGGTTCGGTGACCGCCCACACCAAATACATGGACACGGTGAAGGCCGAAGCCAGCAACGTCCAGGACCTCGTACGACGCACGAACGACGCGATCACCGGGACCACCAACGTGGCGAAAGCGTACAACGACCTGGATGAGCTCAACCGCGCCAATGGGGCTGCCATCACCTCTCACATGCGCGCCACCGCCCCCAACGCCTGAAAGGAGCACCAGCCATGTTGCCCAACGAATCCAGGACTGACCCCCAGCACGGCCGCGACACCCATCGCGAACTGATCACCTTCGTCGCCTCGATGTCCAGCATCGAGCTCGAGCGCGCCCGCACGACCTGGGCGGACAGCGCCAAGAAGGTCCAGCAGGTCGCCGACCTGATCGAGCAGCGCCTGAATGCCCTCACCGGCCCCGACGGGTGGACCGGTGCCGGAGCCGAACAGTTCGCCAAGACCATCCGCAAGGATCTGGTCGACAACCTGCGTGCCTACGCGTTGCGGGCCGGCGGACTCAGCCCTCAGGGCACCCAGGAGAAGAGCCACGCGAACGATATCCGGCAGATCCAGGATGCCGTGGCCGCCTCCATCGAGTCGGCGGCGAACAACAACATCCCGTGGGATGTCGAGACCAAGTGGAACATCAAGCAGAAGGACGTCGAGCAGGGCATCCTGAGCAAGATCGACGAGCTCGTCACCGGCAAGGATGAGGAATACGAGAAGGCGAAGAAGGACGCTCCGTACGAGGTTCTCAACGGCTCGGCGGCCGTGGTGAAGAACGTGCCCAAGCCCGAGTTCGAGGTCATCGACAACTCGATCCCCGATCAGGTGAGCTCGCCGGTCTACCAGCAGGCGAAGCTTCCCATCGACTCCAACACCCAACGTTTCGACAAGATCTGCGAAGCGCTGTCGATCGGATCGGCCGAGAAGCAGCAGGTGTACGGCAAGGTCGTCGGCGTGGAGACCGCACTCGCGGCCTACGCCCCCGCCACAGCCACCAAGGGACAGTTCACCGACACCAATCCCGAGGTCGGCAACGCCGGCAAGGTCGACGGCGGCAATCCCGACGGACGCACCAGCGGCTCCCCCGCCCCGAAGGGCACCGGTCAGGGAGAGACTGGGGCGAACATGCCCGACCCGACGAAGGCCGATCTTCCCGGCAACGTCGCCTCACCCGACCTGGGCGGCACGCCGGGCACCGTCGAAAGCCTCCCCGATTCGAACGATCCGACCTCGCCCAGAATCGACCTCCCCACCGGGACGGTCGGTGACGCCGGTCCGGGTTCGTTCCAGCCGAGTGATCCGATCACCGGTATCGGTGGCGGCAAGCCGTCCACCGTGGTGGGCGCCCCCGGCACTGCCGGTGCGGGCGC
>JAKDKP010000397.1 GCA_030453285.1 Propionibacteriales bacterium | reverse complement strand
CCAGATCCCGAGCCAGGGCGCGGATGTAGGTGCCCGAGGTGCAGTCCACCTCGATGTCGACGTCGATGAAGGTATCCACCCGGCGTAGTCCCACGATCTCGTACCGGCGCACGGTGACCGGCCGCGCGACCAGCTCGACGTTCTCCCCGGAGCGGACCCGGGCGTACGAGCGCACGCCGTCGATCTTGATCGCCGACACCTGGGTGGGAATCTGCTCGATGTCGCCCCGGAACGGCTCGATCGCGGTGTTGATCATGGCGTCGGTGATCGCCGAGACATCCCCGGTGGCGATCACCTCACCCTCGGCGTCGTCGGTGACCGTGCTTGCTCCGAGCCGGATCGTCCCGGCGTACGACTTGTCGGTCATCATCAGGTGGCCGAGCAGGCGGGTTGCCCGGTTGAGCCCGAGCCCCAACACACCGGTGGCCATCGGATCGAGGGTGCCGGCATGCCCAACCTTGCGGGTGCCGGCCAGTCGGCGGACCCGGGCGACCACCTGGTGGCTTGTCAGTCCGGCGGGCTTGTCGACCACGACGATGCCTGCGGAGGTGGCTCCGGGGAGTTGATCAGGAGCCGAGGTCACTGGTCGTCGTCGGGATGCTTGTACGGGTCAGCGTCACCGGCATAGGCGGCCTTGGCGGCCTGCTCGGCCACCTCGGCATCGCCGTTGCGGGCCGCAGCCAGCAGATCCTCGATGTGCCGGGCCTCCTCGGGCACGGCGTCGAGCACGAAGGCCAGCGACGGGGTGAATCGCAGACCGAGCTGCTTGCCGACCTGGGACCTGATCAGTCCCGTCGCCGACTGCAGCGCGATCGCGGTGCCCGTCCGCTCGACCTCGCCACCCAGCACCGTGTAGAAGACCGTGGCCTCCCGGGTGTCGCCGGTCAACCTGACGTCGGTGACGGTGACGAAACCGAGGCGCGGATCCTTGATCCGGCGCTCGATCATGGTCGCCACGATCTCCTTGATCTGGTCCGCCAACTTGAGCACGCGGGGATTCGCCATGGCCTCTTTCCTTCTCGGTCAAGGACTTTCCGGTGACGGGAGACTCCGTGGAGCCTCCCGCCCCGGTCAGTCGTGACGGGTCAGTCGCGCGGCTTCTCGCGCAACTCGTAGGTCTCGATCACGTCGTCGACCTTGAGGTCGGAGTAGTTGGTGAGCGTGAGACCACACTCGTACCCCTCGCGAACCTCGGTCGCGTCATCCTTCTCGCGACGCAGCGACGAGATGTCGCTGTCGGTGACGACCACACCGTCGCGCAGCAGCCTGGCCTTGGCATTGCGGCGCATGACGCCGCTGGTGACCAAGCAACCGGCAATGGTGCCGATCTTGGACGACCGGAAGGTGGCACGCACCTCGGCCGTACCGAGCTGGACCTCCTCGTAGATCGGCTTGAGCATGCCCTTGAGGGCGGCCTCGATCTCGTCGATCGCGTCGTAGATCACCGAGTAGTAGCGGATGTCCACGTTCTCGGCGTCGGCCAACTGGGTGGCCTTGCCCTGGGTCCGCACGTTGAAGCCGATGATCACCGCACCAGATGCTGCCGCCAACGAGACGTTGGTCTCGGTGATGGCACCGACACCGCGGTCGATCACGCGCAGCGACACCTCCTCGCCGACGTCGATCTTGCTCAGCGCATCCTCCAGAGCCTCGACCGAACCCGAACCGTCACCCTTGAGGATGAGCAGCAGTTCGGAGGTCTCGCCCTTCTCCATCTGCTCGAAGAGCTGGTCGAGCGTACGGCGTCGGGCGCCGGCAGCCTGCATGGCGGCCCGCTTGCGCGACTCCCGCTGATCGGCAATCTGCCGGGCGGTCCGGTCGTCGGAGACCACCAGGAAGGAGTCGCCGGCACCGGGCACACTGGTCAGGCCGAGCACCTGGACCGGCATCGCCGGTGGTGCCTCGTCGACGTTCTGCCCGTGGTCGTCAAGCATCGCGCGTACACGGCCGTGGGCCGGTCCACACACGATGGAGTCGCCGACCTTGAGGGTTCCGCGCTGGACCAGGACGGTGGCCACCGGACCACGCCCCTTGTCCAGATGCGCCTCGATCGCCACACCCTGGGCATCCATCTCTGGATTGGCCCGAAGGTCCAGCGAGGCATCGGCGGTCAGCACGATCGCCTCGAGCAGGGAGTCCAGACCGTCGCCGGTGACCGCGGAGACGTCGACGAACATGGTGTCGCCGCCGTACTCCTCGGTGACCAGGCCGTACTCGGTCAACTGACCACGCACCTTGGTCGGGTCAGCACCCTCCTTGTCGATCTTGTTCACCGCAACCACGACCGGCACGTCGGCCGCCGTGGCGTGGTTCAACGCCTCGATCGTCTGCGGCATCACACCGTCGTCGGCAGCCACCACCAGGACGGCGATGTCGGTCGACTTCGCACCACGGGCACGCATCTGCGTGAACGCCTCGTGACCCGGGGTGTCGATGAAGGTGATCTTGCGCTCCTCGTCGGCCACCTCGGTGCCGACCTGGTAGGCGCCGATCGCCTGAGTGATGCCGCCGGCCTCGCCACCGGCCACGTTGCTCTTGCGCAACGCGTCCAACAGCTTGGTCTTGCCGTGGTCGACGTGACCCATCACGGTCACCACCGGCGGACGTGCGGCGAGATCGTCCTCGTCGCCCTCGTCCTCACCGAAGTCGATGGAGAAGCTCTCCAGCAGCTCACGGTCCTCGTCCTCGGGCGAGACGACCTCGATGTTGTAGTTGAGCTCCGCGCCCAACAGTTGAAGGGTCTCGTCGGGGACCGACTGGGTGGCGGTGACCATCTCACCGAGGTGGAACAGCACCTGCACCAGCGAAGCCGGCTCAACGCCGATCTTCTCGGCCAGATCGGTCAGCGAAGCACCTCGCCGCAGGCGAACCTTCTGTCCATCGCCCTTGCGGACGCGGATGTCACCGAAGGTGGGTGCCTCCATCTCGTCGAACTCTTGACGACGCTGCTTCCTGGACTTCCGTCCACGACGCGAAGGACCGCCCGGACGCCCGAAGGCACCCTGGGTGCCACCGCGACGACCGCCGCGACCGGCGGGACCGCCGCCACCGGGGCCACCACGACCGGGCCCACCCGGACCGCCCTGACCGGGTCCGCCACGGCGACCGCCGCCGGGACCACCGCGGCCGCCACGACCCGGCGCACCGAGCTGGTTGGACGACTGCTTGGGCATCATCGCCGGGTTGGGGCGCGGCATCCCGTCGGGACGTGGCCCACCCGGGCCGCCGGCACCGCCGGGAGCTGCACCGCGACCGGCTGGTGGTCGAGGCATGCCCGGGCCGGGACGGCTCTCGCGCGGAGCGCGGTCACGCTGCGTACCCATGCCCTGGCTGGGGGCGAAGGGGTTGTTGCCCGGACGCGGGGCACCGCCACCGGGACGCGGACCACCCGGACGTGGGCTGCCGCCGGGCCGGGGCGCGCCCTGACGCGGAGCACCAGGCTTCGGGGCGCCGGGACGACCCTCAACGGTACGACCTTGATCGGGACGCTGATCGGAACGGTCGGCAGGCCGCG
>JAKDKP010000396.1 GCA_030453285.1 Propionibacteriales bacterium | reverse complement strand
GGCATCGGCGCTGCGGCAGTCGTACCCGGATCGCTCGCGCTGCTGGCAACGGTCTACCCGGACCCGGCCGAACGCTCGAAGGCCATTGGACTCTGGGGTGGAGCCGGCGGTATTGCCTCCGCCTGTGGTCCAGTCTTCGGCGGACTACTGGTTTCCGCGATCGGTTGGCAGGCGGTTTTTTGGGTCAACGTGCCGATCATCGCGTTTGGCTGCTGGCTGACGATGCGCAGCATCGGCGCCTCGGCGCATGACCGAACTCGGCGGCTCGATCCCGCTGGCCAGGTGATCTCCATCGCCGCACTCGTGGCGATCACCTACTCTGTCATCACCTCAGGTGAGCAGGGGTGGAGCCCCGTCCGGCTGGGCTTGCTCCTATTCGGCGTTGTCCTCGTCCTCGTGTTCGTCTGGGTTGAGCGTCGCCATCCCGATCCGATGCTGCCCATCGTGCTGTTCCGAAAACCTCGCTTCACGGTCGCAGCCCTCGTCGGTTTCGCACTCAACGTCAGCTTCTTCGGCCAGTTGTTCGTGCTGTCGCTGTACTTCCAGACGTACCGTGGATACGACCCGCTCATCGCCGGTCTAGCACTGGCACCCCAAGCTTGCAGTGCGGTCATCGCCTCCCCATTGGGAGGGCGTGTTGCCGCCCGTATCGGACCATTCCCGACGATGCTGATCGGACTGCTCATCGGAACAGTGGGTTTCGGAAGCCTGATCGTTCTGAACGCGACTACGCCCTACCCGCTGATCGCTGTCCTGTCCTTCATCGCAGGATTCGGTATGGCATTCACCATGCCCGCCGCTACTTCCGCTGCCGTGGCGGCGGCTCCACCCTCGCACACTGGTGTGGCCGGTGGCGTCATCAACGCAGCCCGCCAGACCGGGAGCATCTTCGGCATAGCGGTGCTCGGTGCCATGATCGCAGGCACCAACGGTTTTCTCCCCGGCTTCCACCAGGCAGTCGCAACGGCCAGCGCAGTATTCGCTGTGGCGGCCGCACTGGTGGTGCTGGCCCTTCTGACCACTCGCGAGCAGGCGTCGAACACGCCCACTGGATGATCTGAGCAGTCACACCGGCAACGCCGGGACACGCTGATTGCCACTTTGAAATGACTGCGGATCTTGCCGCGATAGATAAAACAAACATGAGGCGTAAGATTCAGATGCGGAAACCCAGACGAAGCAACCGCACCTGGAAGTCCGGCGAAGATTGTGAAGGGCTTCGCGGATACTTGAGAACCCCATCCCGGTCAGACGATCTCAGTTCTAAGCTTCACGAACCCTTCTGATCAGCATCGTCCTCGTCTCCCTGTAACCTGGCGTGCTCTGTCAAGCGCGCCTCCGCCGCGCGTGCGAGGTTCTCCGGCAGACTAGGGCCGATAGCGCGCGGTGAGGTCTCATGAACGAGCAGCACTCGTCCGTAGACCCGTCCAACCAGCGAGCAGAGGGCCGCAAGAACGAGGGCCAGTCGGCAGTCATCAGGGGAATTGTGGCCGTGCCAAAGAGAGGTAAAGCGCATTGGCGGATTTCAAGGAGGAACTCTCTCCGGGCCTCATCGAACGTCTCGGCAGTGAACTCGCTGGTGCTTCGGCATCATTCGAGCGGGCAACGTTCGAACAGCTCGCGATTGATGGTCTCGATGAGCGTGAGCTGATGGCCCGGCTGGACTGGATCGCCTGCGCTCTCACGAAAACAACGCCGCCCTCGCCCGAGGACGCCGACCGGATGATTCGCGGCGCCCTCGATCGCGGAGGTCTCCAGGACTGGGCATCGATGGCCGTTAACGCCTACATTGCTCAGACGATGCTGGACCGACCCGATATCGGTCTGCCGCTACTGGCGGCCTTGACCTCCCGGTACACGGCGGAGTTCGCGATCCGCCCGTTCATCGACGCCCAGTACGAAACCACGATGGGGTACCTGCGGGCGTGGACGCGTGACCCGGACGAGCACGTGCGCCGGCTCGTCTCCGAGGGCACCCGTCCGCGGCTGCCCTGGGGCAGGCGCCTCGCCGGATTCATCGCCGATCCCACACCCACATTGGAGCTGCTGGATGCTCTCGTGGATGACGAGTCGTTGTATGTGCGCCGGTCGGTGGCGAACCATCTCAACGACATCGCCAAAGACCACCCCGACCTCGTCCTCGAGACCGCCAGACGGTGGGCGGCCAGCACCACGCAGGGTGACTTCGTAGTGCGTCATGGCCTGCGCACGCTCATCAAGCGCGGGCGCCCAGAGGCGATGGAGATCCTCGGGTTCGATCCGGACGCGGTGATCGAGATCACTGACTTCACCTGCACGCCGGCGAGCATCGCGATCGGCGATGCGGTCACGATCAGCTTCACCCTGCAAGCCGAAGAAGCCACGAGAGCGGCCATCGACTACGTGATTCACTACCAGGGGGCTCGCGGCCCGAAGTCGGGCAAGGTGTTCAAGCTGACCGTGCGCGATCTGCCGGCGGGCCAGCCGGCGCGTTTCTCACGCGAGCACCGGTTCGGGCACGTCTCGGTGCGCACGATCCATCCCGGCCCGCACCGGATCGAGGTGCAGGTCAACGGACGCATCCTGGATGGAACGATCATCGAGATCACCGAAGACGAGGTCTCATCCTGACCCCGTACCCGCTGGTTCCAGTTCGTCGAAGAGCGGTGGTGATCGCGCTCAGGTTGCCGCGTTGTCTGAAACAATGTGCCCCATGGCTAACACGTTCGATTCCCTGATCGAAGCCGGGGCCTGCGCCGACGTGTCTGGGTGGGATTTCTCCTGGCTGGAGGGGCGGGCCGCTGAGGAGCGCCCGCCCTGGGGCTATGCACGGCAGCTTGCCGACCGGCTCAGCAGGGCCACGGCGTCGCTGGATATCCAGACCGGCGGCGGTGAAGTCCTCGCCGAAGCCAAGACGTTTCCCACCACTGCGGTCGCGACCGAATCCTGGTTGCCAAACGTCGCGAAAGCCACCCGCCTGCTACATCCCCGCGGTGTGGTCGTGGTGGCCGATCCGGACGAACCCCCGCTACCGTTCGCAGACGAGGCGTTCGACCTGGTCACCAGCAGGCACCCGGCCACGATCTGGTGGGAGGAGATCGCCCAGATCCTCCGCCCCGGTGGCACCTACTTCGCCCAGCACGTCGGGCCGGCGAGCGTGTTCGAGCTGTTCGAGTTCTTCCTCGGCCCGCAACCGGCTGCGCGGCGAGGACGCCACCCCGACGACGAGACCGCCGCAGCCCAGGCCGCGGGCCTGGAGATCGTCGACGTGAAGACGTCGAGGCTGCGCATCGAGATCCATGATGTCGCGTCCATGGTGTATCTGCTGCGCAAGGTGATCTGGTGGGTGCCCGGCTTCACCGTGGAGAAGTACCACGATCGTCTCTGCGACCTCCACGACCTGATCCAGCAGGACGGCCCGTTCATCGCCCACTCCACCCGCCACCTCATCGAAGCCAGACGGCCAGCGGCGTAGGACACAGGCGCGGGTTCGCCAGGACCGGGCAGTTCCAGGGCACCCTCAACCGCGGTGAGCAGTATCGCCCCGCGACTTCAGGAGTCGCGACGATCTGCCAGGATTCC
>JAKDKP010000395.1 GCA_030453285.1 Propionibacteriales bacterium | reverse complement strand
CAGAATCCGGACCGAGCATGCGGCTGGCAATGCCGCCGATGTGCAGCGTCTAGCCCTCCAGGTGTCCTCCCAGGCTCGTCGGCTCGGTGTCGACCTGTCTGACGAGACGATCAACCTGCTGCAGCAAGTGATCGAGGGCAGCGTCCGGGCGCGCTCGGTGTGATCGACGACCGCTTCGCCGTGTCGCGCGGGGGAACGCATCGCTGTCGCTTCTGGTCCTGGTGGTCAACAATCTCTACGGTGGTCTGGTGGACACCTTGGCACACCTGATCCAACGGCACGTCGACGACGGGACGATTCCCGGCGCGGTCGGGTTGCTGGGTGGTGAGGATGCCGAACCGGTGGCGATCGGCCGGATGGCCTACGAGGGCGCACCCATGGAGCCGGACGCCATCGTACGGATCCAATCGATGACCAAGATCATCACCTCGGTGGCGGCACTGCGGCTGGTCGAGGCTCGACGTCTGGGGTTGGACGATCCGGTGGATCGGTGGTTGCCCGAGCTGGCCGACCGTCGGGTGCTCGTCCGACCCGATGCCGAACTGGACGACACCGTACGGGCGCGGGAACCAATCAGCGTGCGGCACCTGATGACCAACCGCGCCGGGTACGGGGCGATCTTCGCCGACTCGCCCCTGCATCGAGCCATGATCAACAACCAGACCGAGCCGAGTGCCGATCCGTTGACCCTGGGGGCCGATGAGTGGGTGGCGGCCCTGGCGGAGCTTCCCTTGGCCCACCAGCCGGGTGCGGGATGGCGCTATCACCATTCGTACGCCCTGCTGGGTGTGCTGCTCTCGCGGCTGACCGGCGGGCCGCTGGGTGATCATCTGAGCGCCGACCTCTTCAGCCGGTTGGACATGGTCGACACGGCGTTCTGGGTGCCGACCGAGAAACTGCCACGGCTGCCGGCGGCGTACCGGCACCTCGAGGCTGGCCCGATCGAGACCGAATCGGCCGGCGGCGGTTTCCACGCCGGCCCGCCACCGTTCGACATCAGTCACGGCGAGTTGGTCTCGACCCTGGACGACTTCCGCCGGTTCCTGACCGCACTGATGGCAGACACGTTGATCAACGAGGATCACCTGGCGGCGCTGCGCAGTGATCAGGTGCCGCCGACAGCCAAGGGGCCAGACAGCTTCTATCCCGGATTCTGGGACCGGACCGGTTGGGGATACGGCGTCTCGGTCGTCACCGATGGCCCCCATCGCGGCCGGTTCGGCTGGTCCGGAGGCCAGGGCACCGACTTCTTCGTCGACCCCGACGGCACGATCGGCATCCTGTTGACCCAGGTCGAGATGGGGGAGCGACTGTTCCCGGTCCTGGGGGAGTTCCACGAGTTGACGGTCGCCTGATCCTCAGCGCAGGTCGTGGCGCTGATGCTGCGGTTGCAGTCGGGCCAGACGTTGCTCGTACGGCAGCGAGACGATGTCCGGGTCGAGCAGCAGCACGAACTCGTTGCGGGTGGCGGTGTCGATGACACGACCCTGCATGCGACTTGCCACCAGAGCGTGCTCCCAGATGAGCAGGACGCGCTGTTCAACGGCGCGCAGGTGCACCGAGCCGCCGAACAGTCCGAGTGAGTTGCCGACCTGACCGGCCACCAAGGCACGCAGCCACTGCTGGAGCCGCTGCTGCCCGATCTGGGTGTCATTGAACAGATCGAGTGCCGAGGCCGCGAGGGGATACGGGTCGGCGGCAAACAGATCTGCATCGGTGCCAAACGGCGGCTGCTGATTCATGAGGTTCCGTTCATGGAGGCTGGTCTTCTGCTGTGCACCCTAGTCAGTGCGTGCCCACCGACCACGGAATTGCCGCAGCCGCAGGGAGTTCAGCACCACGAACACCGAGCTGAACGCCATTGCGGCCCCGGCAAACATCGGATTGAGCAGTCCGGCCATCGCCAACGGAAGAGCGGCAACGTTGTAGGCGAAGGCCCAGAACAAGTTGATCTTGATCGTACGAAGGGTGGCACGGGCCAGTCGGATCCCGTCACCGACCTGACGCAGGTCACTGCGGACCAGGGTCAGATCACTGGCTCCGATGGCGGCGTCGGTGCCCGATCCCATCGCCACCCCGAGGTCGGCGACGGCCAGCGCGGCGGCATCGTTGACGCCGTCGCCGACCATGGCCACCCGCGCTCCGCCGGCCTGACGCTGCCGTACGATCGCCGCCTTCTCGGCAGGCAGGACCCCGGCGATCACCTCATCGATGCCGACGGCGGCGGCCACCGTACGGGCTGAAGTTTTGTGGTCGCCGGTCAGCAGGACCGGGTGCAGGCCGAGCGCCTTGAGGTCGGCGATCGCCTCGGCGGCCGAATCCTTCACCTGATCGGCGACGATGATCACGCCCTTGACCGCACCGTCCCATCCGACCGCGACCGGAGTCTCGCCACGCTCACGGGCCTGGTCGAGCAGCGTGATGAGCTCGGCCGGCAGATCGGTGTCGGACGCGTGTTCAGGTCGTCCGGCACGCACCTCGAAGCACTGGTCGGCGAGCGAGACGGTGGCCGTCACTCCGAGGCCGGGGGTGTTGATGAAGCCGTCGGTCTCCGGCAGGGAACCGGCCTCGGCGGCGTGCGTGGCGATGGCACGCGCGATCGGGTGCTCGGACCCCGACTCGACGGCACCGGCAAGACTGAGAAGTTGATCTTCGTCGACACTGGCGGCGCCGTGCACTCCCACCACGCCCATCTCGCCGGTGGTGACGGTGCCGGTCTTGTCGAGCAGCACGGTGTCGATCGAGCGGGTCTGTTCCAGCATCTCCGGGCCGCTGATCACGATGCCCAGCTGAGCGCCGCGTCCGGTGCCCACCATCAAGGCGACCGGCGTGGCCAGCCCAAGGGCGCACGGGCAGGCAATGATCAACACTGCCACTGCCGTGGTGACCGCGAACGAGGCCCCGGCCCCCGTACCGAGCCAGAATCCTGCTGTCGCCACGGCCAGAGCGATCACGACCGGAACGAACCAACCGCTGATCCTGTCCGCCAGTCGTTGTGCCTGCGCCTTGCCCTGCTGGGCCTCGGCAACCAGTCGGGCGATCTGGGACAGGTGCGTGTCGGCGCCGACCCGAGTGGCACGGACCACCAGCCGTCCGCTGGTGTTCATGGTCGCCCCGACCACCTCGTCCCCGGTGGTCACTTCGACCGGTACGGATTCGCCGGTGACGGTGGAGTTGTCAATCGCGCTGTGCCCGCTGATCACCGCACCGTCGGTGGCGATCTTTTCGCCGGGGCGTACGACGAACTCATCACCAACGACGAGCTCGGTGATCGGAACTCGTTGCTCGACGCCGTCACGCAGCACCGCCACGTCCTTGGCTCCGAGTTCGAGCAGGGCGCGCAGGGCGGCACCCGCGGCGCGCTTGGACCGGGCCTCGATGAACCGGCCGGCAAGGATGAAGGTGACGATGCCGACGGCGGCTTCCAGATAGATGTTGCCGAGTTGATCACCGCGGGCAAGCACGAACTCGAACGGGTGGCGCATACCGATCTCGCCAGCGCTGCCGAAGATCAACGCATACACCGACCAGAGGAAGGCGGTGCCCGACCCCAGGGAGATC
>JAKDKP010000394.1 GCA_030453285.1 Propionibacteriales bacterium | reverse complement strand
CGGGCGGCAGCGGTGTTCTCGATCTTGACCGCCAGCACCTTGTTCTGCGTCAGTGGGCCGCCGGTGATCGGGTCCATCGGTACAGCAGTGCTGCTGGCGGGCCTCGACGGAGCCGGCGATTCGACTGGCGACAGGTCTGCGGGTGTGGTGCAGGAGGCACCTGTCAGGCTCAACACCACGACGATCACCAGGTGGCCGAACCGGTGGGCACGCATGATGTCAGCGTACGGCGTGCCCGTGCGTGGGTAGCGTGACGCCCGTCCCGTACCTGGTGCGGGACGCGGTGACGTACGCCCTCCGATGGCTGGCGGGCGGGCCTGGCCGGGTTTGCGTCCACCTCTTGCCGTGGGTCAGTGTCCGCAGATACTTTCGAACCCGCATGGCAATGAGGCCCCCTAAGGAGATCCATGACTTCCATCCATCGCGCCGTCCTGAGCGCTCTGGCCGCCGGAGCACTGATCGCGTCAACAGTCGCCGTCAGCTCGTCGGCAGACGCGTACGGCGGCCGCAAGAACGAGCCCGGACCGGTGTCCATCCCGCAGCGCTACCTTGATCAGAAGATCGACTGGCAGACCTGCTCCTTCGATGGCACGATCAAGTCCTACCTGCCGGATGCGCCCGACACGAACTGCGCAACGATCACGGTGCCGATGGATTGGCAGAACCCCGATGACCACCCCGACATCAAGCTCGCCATCGCGATGTCCAAGGCGACGGGAACCTCACGTGGGGTGATGCTCACCAATCCGGGCGGTCCGGGTGGAGCGGGCTTGACCATGAGCGCCTCCTTGGCGATCTCGAAGCCGCAGATGTTCGCCGACTACGACCTGGTCGGATTCGATCCGCGCGGCTTCGGCAAGTCGGAGCAACTCCGCTGCCCCATCGACTCCGCCGAGCTGGAGGCACTGCCCACGACGCCGGACTATCGCGAGCGCACCGACCAGACCCGCAAGGTCGAGGTCGCCGAGGCCAAGGCGTTTGCCGGGGCCTGCTCCTCGACCGAGTTCAGCCAGTTCGTCAGCACCCAGCAGACCGTGTACGACATGGACTTCCTGCGGGCCCTGAGCGGGTCGGCGAAGACCAACTTCATCGGCTACTCGTACGGGACCTGGATGGGCACCTGGTACGCCGACACCTACCCCGAGCGGGTCGACCGATTCGTGCTGGACTCCAACATGAACTGGGTCGGCGACATGCAGGACAATGCCGAGTCCGACTCGTACTCCTTCCAGCGTCGCCGCGACGACATGTTCTTCCCGTGGGTTGCGCGCAACGACGCCAAGTACACCCTGGGTGACAGCGCTGCCAAGGTGGAGCAACGGTACGAAGAGATTCGCGCCAAGCTGGTCGAGCGCACCAAGGCCGGCGGGGAAGGTTCGACCGGCGTCGACCTCGACCTGGCCGTGCTGAGCCCGATCTACAGCAACAGCCGCTTTGCTCTCGCTGCCGATGTGATTGTCGCGATGGAGAAGATCGCGTTCGGTGGTGAGCTGACTCCCGAGCAGGAGGAGTTGATCAACTCGCTCGATGATCAGGTGGCGGACATGGCGCCGCAGGCGAAGCTGGCAGCCGCTCGTGAGGCGTTGGCACCCCAGGACGCGGAGGTCGACCTCGGCGCCATCGGGACGGTCGTGCGATGCAACGACACCCCGTACAGCACCAACATCCAGTCGTACCTCGACAAGGCCGACGCCGACGCCAAGAAGTACAGCTACATCGGCTATCTCAACACGGTGCCGATGTGCGCGTTCTGGCCGTACAAGCAGCGTGCTCGCCTGGTGGATCTGCAGGACACCCCGAAGATGCTGATGGTCCAGTCCGAGGGTGATCCGGCGACCGCGACCGAGGGTGCCCTGGAGAGCCACCGTTCCACCCAGCGTCGGACCACCTTCGTCGGTGTCACCGAAGAGGGACAGCACGGCATCTACATCGACGGCCCGTCCCCGTGTGTCGAGACGATCGGTGATGCATTCGTGTTCGAGGGCAAGCTGCCCGAAGACATGACGATGTGTGCCACCACGCCGCTGCCGGGTGACGACAAGGTGTATCCCCTGGCCGGGCCGCTGGATCGCTACCAGCCCAAGCCTCAGGCTGACCTGCGGCGGGCTCAACGCGCGGCGGTGAAGGAGAACAAGCTGCTGGCCGAGGCGCGCCAGGAGTCGGTCAGGCTGTTCTGAGGACCGACTGTCCGGTCGGCAGGACTGACCAGGACAGTTGATCACTGTCGAACGGGCGCTCGTCGAAGTCATGATGGCTTCGGGGAGCGCCCGTTCGCTTTCCGACGCGGCGGCGGCGTAGGGAGGCTGCCGGGGGCAGTCGTCCACCAGACGACCAGCGCCACGGGCCTGAGGAAGGACTGCGTACAGTCGGGTGGAACATCCATCACGACCGGCAGAGGGACAGGCCCGATGAAGCCGGGGCAGCCGCCCGCGACGAGAGCCGCGGGGTCAGGTGCCAATTCCTGCGGAGGACCTCGGTCCGGCCGGAAGATGGATCGCTCCGGCCCGTACGGGTCGACGATCCTCTCCTCAACGCAGGAAGGCATGCCGACCCCTGGGGAAAGGAACTTGATCATGACGGACTTTTCACGCATCACGCGTGGCATCCGAACCGGCATCGAGAGTGATACCGGGCAGGGCTCGGTCGTGCCACCGATCTACCTGTCCACCAACTACACCTTCACCGGACTGGGGGAGCCCCGCGACTTCGACTATTCGAGGTCCCGCAATCCCACGCGGGCGGTGCTTGCCGAGGCGCTGGCGACCCTCGAAGGCGGCGCTGGGGCGGTGGTCACAGCGTCGGGCATGGGTGCGGTGAACACGACGGTGCAGGCGCTGCTTGGACCCGAGGACACCGTGGTCATCCCCCATGACTGCTACGGCGGCACGTGGCGGCTCTTCGATGCGTACGACCGCAAGGGACTGTGTCGTGTGGTGACAGTCGATTTCACCGACCTTGATCAGGTACGGGCCGCATTGGCCGACAGGCCAACTCTGGTGTGGGTCGAAACGCCGTCCAACCCCTTGCTCCGGTTGACGGATCTCGCCGAGGTTGGTCGCCTCGCCCACGAGGTGGGGGCGCTTGTCCTGGCCGACAACACCTTCCTCTCACCGATCCTGCAGCGGCCGATCGAGCACGGCGCTGATCTTGTGTTGCACTCGACCACCAAATACATCAACGGTCACTCCGATGTCATCGGCGGTGCAGTGATCAGTTCGACCTCCGAACTGCACGAACAACTGACGTGGTGGGCCAACACGATCGGCGTCACCGGCGGTGCCTTCGACTCCTATCTGACCATCCGGGGCCTGCGTACCCTGCACACCCGGATCCAGGCTCACGAAGAGAATGCGGCCGCGGTGGTTCCGCTGCTCGCCGATCACGACGCCGTACGGGTGGTGCACCACCCGAGCCTGTCGGACCATCCCGGGCACGAGATCGCCGTACGCCAACAGGACGGCTTCGGTTCCATCGTGAGCCTCGAACTGCACGGCGGACGTCCGGCCGTGGCCGCCTTTGCCCAGGCGTTGGAATGTTTCAGCCTGGCCGAGTCCCTCGGTGGCA
>JAKDKP010000393.1 GCA_030453285.1 Propionibacteriales bacterium | reverse complement strand
GAACCAGTGACCTCTTCCGTGTCAGGGAAGCGCGCTACCGCTGCGCCAATCGCCCGAGGTGGAGACGGGATTTGAACCCGTGTACACGGATTTGCAGTCCGTTGCCTCGCCTCTCGGCCACTCCACCAGCGAAGGAACCCATCAACGACCTCGGCATTCGGGGCGTGGGGCCCCTCCTGATCGAGGTGGGGCATGGGCCCTCTCCGAGCGGACGACGAGATTCGAACTCGCGACCCTCACCTTGGCAAGGTGATGCTCTACCAACTGAGCTACGTCCGCAGGCACCTTCGGATCGCTCCGGGGTGCGGTCAGTTACCTTAGCCCAAGTGTTGACCGGCTGCCAAAACGCCGGCGGGACGGCTTCTCGCTGGTGATCCGACGTCGCAATCGTCGGTGATCGCTGCGTTGCCCCAGGCGTCGACCGCTCCTGTGATGGGGCAGGATGATGCCATGTCCGACACCCCCCACGCGCACAGCCCTCACCTGAGGATCTGGCATGACGGCGACCTGCTCACCGACCCGGATCAGCGCCGGATCAGCGCCGTCGATCATGGCTTGGTCGTCGGCGACGGCGTGTTCGAGGCGTTCAAGGTCACCCCGGCCGGGCCGTTCACCGTACGACGCCACCTCGAACGGCTCACCCGCTCGGCACGCCTGATGGGGCTGCCCGATCCTGACCACCATCAGATCCGCGAGGCGATCGCGGTCGTGATCGAAGGGCGCACGTACGAGTTGGGACGCCTGCGGATCACCTGGACCGGGGGAGTCGGCCCACTGGGCTCAGGGGCCGCCTTCGGCTCTCCGACGCTGGTCGTGGCAGTCGACGCCGTGCAGCCGGCCCCACCGGTCAGCCAGATCGTCACCACACCGTGGCTGCGCAACGTTCGCGGCGCGATGACCGGGGTGAAGACGACCTCGTACGGCGAAAACGTGCGCGGACTGGCCTACGCGGCCGAACGTGGCGGCAGCGAAGGCATCTTCGTCAACACCGACGGAAACCTGGCCGAGGGCACCGGCACCAACGTCTTCTGCGTCTTCGGCGGCCAGATCGTCACCCCGCCATTGACCGCAGGCATCCTTGATGGGATCACCCGCCAACTCGTGCTGGAGTGGAACGACGTCGCCGAGCGTGACCTCACCCTGGCCGAGGCCCAGACCGCCGACGAGGTGTTCATCACCTCCTCGATGCGCGACGTGCAGGCCGTCGACCAGTGGGATGCGGTGAGCTTCTCGGCTCCCGGCCCACTCACCGCCGAGGTGCAGCAGAGGTTCGCCGAGCGCTCGACCGCCGACATCAATCCCTGACCCGTCACCAGGGGCGGCCGAACACCGGGCACCGAGTGGGCACTCGGCGCCGGATTCGGCTAGAGTGCGTACTCGCTCGGGCGATTGGCGCAGTGGTAGCGCGCTTCGTTCACACCGAAGAGGTCACTGGTTCGAACCCAGTATCGCCCACCCGTGCGAGGCCCATCCGACTGACTCGGATGGGCCTTCGTCGTGTCGGTACGCGACGTGGTTGCCGCGGCGTGTCGTGAGATTGATCGGCTCAGACTGTTGCCCACCGGGCCGGTCTGTCGGTAGCTTCCGTAGTGGTCGGCCCGCACGAACTTTCGGTCCGAGCACGAGGACCGTCGTACGGGTGAAGCACGCATGATCAACAACGCTGGAGAAGCATGATCAGCAAGGCATGATCAACTGTCCCCCATGGTCGATGATGACCGTACGAAGGATGTCCCCCATGAACGCATCACTGATGGACCGCCGCAGACTCCTGAAGTTGGGAGCCGGCTCGGCTGCTGCCCTGGCCGTCGGATCCGCTGCGGTGGCCGCCACCACACCTACGGCGCAGGGCGCCAATTGGAAGGTGCTCCAGCACGACTACCAGGCTCAGTCGAACTACTACTACTGCGGCCCGGCAGCCGTGCGGATCGCCCTGTCGTGTCGGATGGCTGCCCCCAGCCAGGATGCGCTGGCCGGCGCCCTGGGCACCACCACCAACGGCACCGATCACATCGGTCTTGTCACCAACGTTCTCAACGCCAAACTCGGCGGCGGCTGGTACGAGACCAAGCAGATGCCGAACGATCCGCCGACGCAGGCCCAGAAGGATCTGCTGTGGAACGACGTGGTATACGACATCGACCGCAACTACCCGATCGTGGCCAACATCGTCGCCCCGCCCGGCAACCAGCCTCCCGGCTATCCGGCCGATCAGACGATCTACCACTACTTCACCGCGATCGGCTACAACCCCGATCTGCGGCAGGTCTACATCGCCGACCCGGCCAACTTCAGTGGCAACCATCACTACTGGTTGTCCTTCGACCAATTCGCCAGCCTGGTGCCGCCGAAGGGCTATTCGGCCTGATCTTGGTGAGTCCGGCGTCTCGACGTCGTGAGTTCACCTGTGGCCCGTATGGGCCTGCAAGATAACGATTTCACTGCCCGACCGCCCGTCCCCGGACGGTCACATCCCCCCAAAGGAGCATCATGATCAACTCATCGTTCAGCCGTCGTCGCCTGATCGGCGGTGCCGCCGGTGTCGCCGCCGTCGGCGCCTTCGGTGCCGGCACCCTGCCCCGATCGGCGTACGCCGCCGACAACGGGTTCGGTCTCACCGTCGTTGACGGTGGTGACACCAAAGGTCGGCTGGCGTACTACCGGTTCTCGACCAAGCAGATCGGCTGGGACCCGGCCATCCAGGTGCTGCTGCCCAGCGACTACCACACCAGCGGCAAGCGCTACCCGGTGCTGTACTGGCTGCACGGCGGCATCCAGGACTTCCGGACGCAGGTGTTCGACCCGAACCTGAACTTCCAGGGTCGTACGGCGGGCAAGGACCTGATCGTGGTCTTTCCCGACGGAGGCAAGACCGGCTGGTACTCCAACCCAGTCAGCTCGAACGTCGGTCCGCGCAACTGGGAGTTCTTCCACATGCGGCAGCTGGTGCCGTGGATCGACCAGAACTTTCGCACCTTCCCCGAATTCAACGGTCGCGCGGTCGCCGGATTCTCGATGGGTGGCCACGGGGCGGCCAAGTACGCTGCCAAGTACTTCGGTCACTTCGCCTCGGTCAGTGTGCACTCCGGGCCGACCAGCCTGCGGCGTGATGCCGGTCTGGTCGTGCACTGGGCCAATGCCACCTCGGCCGCGGTGGATCTCGCCGGTGGGCTGGTGTACGGAGCGCCGTGGGACCAGAAGCGGGTGTCGGCCGACAACGCGATGGAGAACATCGAGCGGTACCGCGGCAAGCGGGTCTTCCTGTCGTCCGGCCTCGCCGCCGAACCGATCACCTTCGGCAACGTGGTGAGCATGATCAACGAGCAGCAGGTGCTGGCCGGCCAACGGGAGTTCAAGGCCGCCCTGAAGAGGGCCGGCATCGGCTTCGAGGGCCATGAGTCCCCCGGTGGCCACTTCATCCGACCGAGCCTGCTGGAGAAGGACCTGCAGGGCATCGTGGCGCGGCTGCGCAAGGCCGGCTGACGACGATCGGTTGACCGCCGACCATCTGGCGTGGGGCCCCCCGCCCGGGGGGGGGGCCCCGGGGGGCGGGGGGCCCGGGGG
>JAKDKP010000392.1 GCA_030453285.1 Propionibacteriales bacterium | reverse complement strand
CCATGGATGCTCCGAGTGCTGGAAGGGCGGTCGAGTTGGACGAAGCGGGGACGGCTCACGTCGCCCCCGCTCCATCTCACCAATCAGGGCGTCAGACCCGGATCACTTGAACTCTTCGGTGAACACATCGGTCCACTCGCCGTCCTTGACCTCGTACGTGGTGAGCACGCGCGTGGTGTTGTCGCCGTACTCGTCGAAGGCCACAGCACCGGTGATGCCGTCGAACTTGACACTGCCGAGGGCCTCGATGGTGCTCTCGCGGGCCGACTCGGCGTCCTCAGCATCGGCCAGCGACACCTTCATCGCCTCGAGGATCGCGGTGGCGGCGTCGTAGGCGTAGGCACCGTACGCCTCGTACGGCTCGGGGTACTTCTCCGCCTCGTACGCCTCGGTGAACTTCTTGCCTGCCGCCAGCTTGGCGATCGGGGCACCCACCGACGTGGCCAGGTCACCGGTCGCGGTGTCACCGGCCAACTTGATGAACTCGGGGGAGTAGATGCCGTCGCCACCCATCACCGGGATGTCCATGCCGGCCGCCTTGGCCTGCTGGCTCAGCGGCGCCGCCTGCGGGAACTCGCCACCGTAGTAGATCGCCTTGGGGTTCTTCGGCTTCACCGAGGACAGCACCGCGGTGTACTTGTCGTCGTCGGGGTTGATCGTCTCGGCGGCGACGATCTTGCCGCCCAGCTTCTCGAACTCGGCGCTGAACGCGTTCACCAGGCCCTGACCGTAGGTCTTCTTGTCGTGGATCGTCGCGACCTCCTTGATGCCGGCCTTCTCGAAGAGGTAGCGGGCGGCGAACGGTCCCTGGATGGTGTCGGTGGTGCAGGTACGGAAATAGCCGGGGTAGGTGCGCTTCGGCGCATTCATCGGATCCGCACCACGGGTCAACGTCGGGTTGGTGTTGGCCGGCGACACCATCGCGATGTTGGCGCTGCTCAGCACCGGCTGCACACTCTCGGCAGTCGAGGAGTTCAAGGTGCCCACCACGCCGACCACTTCGGGATCGGCGGCCAGCTGGGTGGCGGCATTCTTGGCGACCTCGGGCTTGCCCTCGTCGTCGGCCGGGGCCACTTCGATCTTCCAGCCCTTGAACTCACCGGAATCATTGGCCTGCTTGACCGCGAGCTCCACCGAATGCTGGATGCCCAGCCCCAGCGCCGACAGGTCACCCGACAGCGGCGAAATGACGCCGACCTTGACCGTCTTGGTCTCTCCTCCACCACCGGAGCCGGGATCGGCAGTGTCTCCGCCGCCGCGCGTACCACACGCGGTCAGCGCCAGGGACGCGGCCACCAGGCCGGCGCCCAACGAAATAACGGAACGCTTCACGTTTCCTCCTGCATCGCTCGCCGCGTGCGCCTATGCCCGCGGACCCACGTTGGGTCAGTGCCTGTTGGACACTAACCACCGCCGGGCCCTTGCGGGACCGGTCCGGGTGGTCCGTGTCCGACCCGTTATGTAGCGCAGCGGCAGATGACAGCGGTGTCGCGATCGTGTGTCGAGGATCGTCAGGAATCGACGGCGAGCACCACTTTGCCCAGCACCTCGCCGCTCTCCAGGCGCGCGTGGGCCCTGGCAGCATCCGCCAGCGGGACGGTTTCGTACGGAGTGAGCGCGATCGTGCCGTCGCTGAAGAGCGGCCACACGTCGGCGGCGAGGCGGCGACAGATGGCCGCCTTCTCCTCGATGGGGCGTCCGCGCAGACCGGTGGCGTGCACCGATCCGTTGCGGGCCAGTAGCGCCGCCAGGTCGAGTTCACCTCTCCGGCCACCCTGCAGGCCGATCACCACCAGGCGGCCACCGCGGGCGAGCAGCTGCACGTGGTCGGACAGGTACTTCGCCCCCACCGGGTCGAGGATGACGTCGACCGGGCCGATCTCGGAGACGGCGGCGACCCAGTCGTCGCGGTAGGACAGCGCATGGTCGGCGCCGAGTCGGCGACAGTGCTCGAGCTTCTCGGGTGAACCGGCGGTGGTGATCACGCTCGCGCCCAGATGCTTGGCCCAACCGATCGCGAAGCTGCCGATCCCGCCGGCGCCGCCATGCACCAGGAGGGTCTCACCGGCCACCAGCCCGACCACGTCGAGATTCGACACCACCGTGGCCGCCACCTCCACCAACCCTGCGGCGGCGACCAGATCGATCCCTGCTGGTGGGGCGAACACCTGTCCGGCCGGCACGACGACCTGTTCGGCGTACGCACCACCGGCCAGCAGGGCGACACAGTCGTCGCCGACCGTCCAGCCGGCCACCCCATCGCCGAGCGCGGCGATGGTGCCGCTGCATTCCAGGCCGATGATCGTCGAGGCGCCCGGCGGTGGTGGGTAGTGGCCTTGGCGCTGCATCAGATCGGCCCGATTCACTCCGGCCGCACGGACCTTGATCAACACCTCGTCCGGTCCGGGCGCCGGGTCCGGCACCTCGCGCCACACCAGGGCGTCCGGCCCTGGAGGTGAATCGTTGTGGTCATCTGCCTCGACGAGAATTGCGTGCACGGTGGCCTCCCGGTGATGGTCCTGCCGTCATCGTCGCACCCTTGGTCCGGTGTCGCCCTGTGGTGTCGCCCCGCGGTTGTCGTTCGAGCTCACGGCGGGACGGCATCGTGCCGTGCCATCGCGGTGGGCAATTCCCGGCGTGAGGTCACGCCGAGCTTGCGGGTGGCGTGATACAGGTGCGACTCGACGGTCCGTACGGACAGGAAGGCCTGCTGGGCGATTTCCCGATTGCTGCGCCCCTGGGCGGCCAGGCGGACGATCTCGGTCTCCCGCGGCGTGAGCAGGGGCGTGGTGGTGGGGTCGTGCCGGGCCAAGGCTCGGTCATGGGCCAATCGAGCCTCACGGACCAGGGCCGTCCTGGTGGCGACGGCCGGCTCGCTGGTGCCGGCCGACACCGTCGTCAGGTCCGCCAGCGCAACCGCGGATCGGCGCAGCCAGCCGACGTCGCTGAAGCCGTGCACGGCGCCCGCGAGTCGGGTGAGGTCGCCCTCAGCCAGGCCGCGAACGTGATCGAGCATCGCCCGCCGTCCGGCGCTGAGATCGGTGCCGTCGTCATCGGCGACCCACTGCAGAGCCTCCTGCGGGTCGAGCCCTGTCAGCAGAGCGCTGTGCGCGGCGATCACGCGAGCCGGTACCGACTGCTGTCCGGGGTCGGCGGCCAGCGCGCGCATCCTGGTGAGTGTCGTCGAACGATCCGGGGCCGCGTCAGCGAGCCGCTGCAGGGTGTCGACCACCTGCATGGTGGCCACCGAAGACCGAGGCTCCTCCCGCCGATCGTTTTCGGGCAGGGGGCCGGGGGGAGGCGGTGTCCAGGCCAGGTGTTCGGGCATCGGTGGGAGGATCGTCAGGAGTGCGGGTGGATCGGCCCTCTCGTCGAGGTCGGCCAGGCCGAGTTGGTGGGTGTGGTGGGCAGTCAACAGCATCGCCGCGGTGCGCGAGTCCTGGCGTACGAAGGCGTCCTCGAGACAATCCCGCCACACCGGACCCAACGACGGCGCCTCGTCGGCGGCGACGGCCGCCAGCAACAGTCCGATCGAGACCAGGTGGGCGCGGCGATGATTGGGCAGA
>JAKDKP010000391.1 GCA_030453285.1 Propionibacteriales bacterium | reverse complement strand
GTCGACAACTCGACCACGCAGTCGGCCATCCCGCGCAACGTGGTGGTGAAGGAGGGAGCACCCACCGCCCAGTTCGTCGAATCGGCCACCACGAAGACATCGGCGGCCAGGCGGCCCGCGTAACGGTCAAGGGTGTTGATCATGGACGGGGAGCCAATCTCCTCCTCGCCCTCGATGAACAGCTTCACCCCGACCGGGGGACGCCCGCCGAAAGCCCGGAGCGCGGCCAGATGGACCGCAAGGCCCCCCTTGTCGTCGGCGGTGCCACGACCAAACAGACGGTCCCCGCGCTGCTGGGCCTCGAACGGCGGGCTGCCCCACTGCGTGGGGTCACCGCTCGGCTGCACGTCGTGGTGGGCGTACAGGCAGACGTTCGGTTTGCCTGCGGGAGCAGGGAAATGCGCCAGTACGGCCGGCTTCCCGCCCGCCGAGACGATCTCCACCTCCGGGCACCCGATCTCAACCAGGAGGTCACGAACGCATTCGGCGCTGGCCACGACCTGATCGGCAGCGTCGGGATCGGCGCTCACCGATTCGATCGCCACCAAGCGGGCCAGGTCGGCCCGAACGGTGGGCATCACTTCGTCGACACGCATTGCCAGTTCAGTCAGGTCGACGACCCTATCGCGAGATCAGCGGCGTCGACGGGTCACCTCCGCAGCTCGTACGAAGGCCACGCGATGTCCGAAGCTGATCTGCAGGTAGCGGTCCTCACCGACGATGTTGACGTGGTCGCCCGGAGTGTCGAGGGAGAACGTCTTGGCCTTGTAGTAGGCGGTTTGCGGGGCCAGGTCGGTGATCGGGTACGCCTGACCCGCCGGCAGTTCGTACAGCAACGGACTCACCTCCTGCACATCGGCCGGGTTCTCGTACGCCGAAGCTTCGGGATAGGCGCGACCGAAGATCGCTGCCTTGTCGCCCTTGGCCACCACGATGCCGTCATGGTTCACCACCGGGCGGGCGGTCGGTTGGCCGACCGGATTGACGAACCACGCCTTGACTCCGAGGTACCAGATGGCGGTCCAGTCACCCTTGATCTCAGCCACCACGAAGTCGGTGCCCGCCGACGCGCGAGCACTGATGTCGGAGACCTCGGTGGAGGCGGGCTGACCCTTCTGGTGCAGTCCGAGATCGTTCACCAGATCCGCGGTCTCCGACGGTTCGACGTACAGGGTGACGAAGTTGGTGTTGTTGGTCTCGCAGGTGTCGCCCGGCCCGTCACAGTTGGTCAGCGGCTGGGTGTTGCCGTTGAAGCCGGGCAGGATACGGACCACGTCGCCGACCCGGGTGGCCCGGCGGACGGTCCCCCGACGCAGTGGTTGGCCGAGGAGGTCGAAGTAGTGTTCCCAATCCCAGAAGGGCCCCGGATCCCAGTGCATGTCGGGAATCGTGGCGGTCGTGGTGCCCGGCACCTGGTCGTGGCCGATGATGTGGGCGCGATCGATCGGGATGCGGTACTTCTTGCACAGGTGCTTCACCAGGGCGGCCGAATTGCGGTACAGGACCTCGGTGGTCCACGTGGTCTTGGCTGCGTAGCCTTCGTGCTCGAGGCCGATGGACTGCGCGTTGATGTACCAGTTGCCGGCATGCCAACCGACGTTGGCGAGATCCAGGTGCTGGGCGATCTTGCCGTCGGCGAACCGCAAGCTGTACTGCCAGGACACGTACGTCGGATCCTGCACGAGCTTGAGGGTCACGTCGTAGGTGCCCTCGGTGTCGTGAATGACGATGTGGGTGATCTTCGGTGCCGCGGGACGGTTGGCAAGATCATGATTGCCATAGTCCCCTGCGGTCGGTCCGAAGTTCTCGTACGGTGCGGGAATCCAGTCGACGTCCAGGCCGGGCGGGGCCTCGACGGGGTTGTCGCCGTTGCCCGGGGCGGCGCCCGCCGCTCGGGTGACGACCTGGCGCCGCTGGCGTACTGCGCCGAGCTTGCGTCCGGGAAGCGTGAGCTTCGACCCGTCCGCGAGTTCCACCGCGACACCGTCGCGAACGACGGTCATCACGTGGTCGGCGAATCCGAGCTGGGTTGTGCCGACGCCGATGCCGCTGGCCAGCGCGACGGCGGCGTACCACTCGGTCGCGTCCGTGTCAGCGCCGAGCGGGTGGCCGAGTTCGGTTTGCAGGGCGGCAAGCACGGCGGCGCCACCGTCGATGTTGGCTCCGGGATCGTTCTGGAGTTGGGTGCGCGAGCGTCCGGTGCGTTCGGCGGCCAGACCGAGGGTGTCGATCGCCCGGGTGCCCGGCTTGTCGGCCCGGATCCGGGCAGCCTGGACGGCTGCGCCGTCGACCAGATGCATCGGTCCGTAACCCAGCGAGGTGCTGGGAGATCCCTCGTGGTCCTGCCAACGCGTCTGCGCGTACGACATCGCAGCGAGCACCGTGACCGGCACCTGGTGGGCGGCGGACGCCTTCGCGAACGCTTCGGACTCGTCGACGCGGACGTCCGCCCGGGCCGGGGCGGGCAGTCCGGTCAGGCCGGCGGCGGTCGCCGTGGCCGCTCCGGCGATCAGGAAGTGACGACGCGACAGTGCAGTCATGCGGGGCTCCTCGTGTGTGGGTCGTTGTCATCTGACCTCGAACTGTCCGACCCGTCAAGAGGTTGCCGGTTCCGGCGCTTGGTCACATCACTTGGTTACAGTCGGGCCCATGCGTGGAAACCTCACTTGGCAGCCGTACGCCGAGAGCCTTGACCTGGTTGCTGAACCGGTACGTCGGCGTGCTGCCGAGCTGCCCGGGTTGGAGGTGGCCCGGATTGATCCTGATCTTGCTGACACCGCCGCCTTCTGTGCGGCGTACGAGACTCCACCGGAGCATTCGGCGAACTGTGTGATCGTTGCAGGGGCGCGTGGAGGCGAGGTGCGGTACGCCGCCGTGCTGGTGCTGGCCACCATGCAGGCAGACGTCAACGGCGCCGTACGGAAGGCAATTGACGTCCGCAAGGTGTCCTTTGCGCCGATGGCCGATGCGGTCTCGCGCACCGGGATGGAGTACGGCGGCATCACCCCGATCGGGCTGCCACCCGAGTGGCCAATCCTGATTGATTCTGCCGTGCTGGCTGCCGGGGACGTCGTGATCGGCGCCGGCGTCCGTGCTGCCAAGATCCTGGCGCCAGCGCACTGCTTGCTGGCGCTACCCGGTGCTCGAGAACTGGCGCTTGCCCGTACATCATGACGATGTTTCATCCATGACCATGACGATTCGGTGATCATGGTGTCTGACTCGCCATGAGGCCAAGCGCCGTGTGCCCTTCTGCGCCGTCGCATGCCGCCAGCGCAAGATCCGGGAGGCAGGCTCACCGCCGTCGGCCGGTCGGGCGTCGACGGACCGAGGAGGATCTGCACGGCGGCGCCACCCATTGGTGCAGGATGCCGCCTCCGGACCTGACTGGTCATTGATGGGAATCTGATTGCGGGTGTGCGCGCTCACTGCACGGGTCCTGATTGCGGATGCGTGTTGAGGCCCGTCTATGGCAGCACTGATGCCGCCCATCCAGGGTGGAGGGGCGGTGATCAGTGCGAGTGAGGCGTCAGCCGCTGTTGTCGGGTGGGTCGGCGGTGGTGCCGAGTCGACTGCGGCGGTAGCGGTG
>JAKDKP010000390.1 GCA_030453285.1 Propionibacteriales bacterium | reverse complement strand
CTGACGGATCAGGGCAGCGGCCTGGTGCTCATCGGCTCGGGGGTTGATCGCACCACCATCGTGGAAGTACTTGTCGAGGGCGTCCGACGCCTCGTTCTGGTAGGCGAGCAGAGCGTCCCGAGCATCCTCGGAAACTCGTCGGGCGTCGATGGTGGCGAGCCACATCGTCAGGGTGCGACGGTCGATCATGTAGACCTCACGCGCCTGGCCTCCGACCTGAAGGGTTAAATTGACCTCGCAGGCCCATGGCTTCCCGTGGATCTTCCGGCGCTGACTCTTCGCGTCGATGCCGAGTCCATGGCAGATGTGGGTGACGCTCGCCCATTCTTTGCCATCCTGCTGGACAGCCATGATCGGATCGGCGCCGGGGACGTTGACGGGGATCAGGGTGCTCATGCTTCTTCCTCCATCTTCTTGGCCTTGGCTTCGGTCTCTGCGGCGAAGGTGCGCATCGCGGCAGCGGCCGGCAGGTTGCCCTCGCGGTGGAGTTCGTTCGCCATGAGGCGGGCGTCCGAGGCGGCGATCTTCATGCCGGCAGCGGCCATGATCTTCGACTCCCGCGACGGGGTGTACGTGTCGTCTGATACGGTGTGGGTGTTGGCCTGGGACTGCATTCCCGGGCCTCCTTTCTGTATGTGGGGGTTACGCGGCGGCTGGAGTCGCCACGGGGAGGAACATCTGGTCCAGCGGGCGTCCGGTGAGCTTCCGGAGGATCATCAGCACGCCGATCGAGGGCGTGGTCTTCCCGTTCCGGTAGTTCCGGACTGTGCTCCCTGACTTGCCGAGGTGCTTCTGTCCGAGCTCTTCGTCGCCGGTGACTCCGGTGACGTCCTTGGCGAGGTCGAGCACCTGGGGGTCCAGTCGATAGTCCATGTGTGTCGTGTCACCTCCTGGTGCAGTAGATCCGTCAGTCCGCCATAGTTGCGCGTTTTGCGCCGTTCTGGCGTGCTGGAAGCAAGTCTGGCACACGTCAGCACGATTGGCAAGCCATTACCACAAAAATCTCATTGTCCCTGTTCAGCGCCCGCGCCAAAGTTGCGCACATGTGCGAAGGCAGGTAAGGTCATGGCCATGGAACACACCGAATGGATAGCCGCCATCGCCGGCAATGACAGCTCCAGAACCATCGCCAAGAAGAGCGGCATACCCGACCGCACCGTCCTCAATCAGATGGACAAAGGTCGCTTCTCTGCCGAGAACGTCATCCGGATTGCCGAGGGATACAGCAAGTCGCCCGTCCGGGCACTGGTCGATACCGGGTACCTCGACGAGGAGTGGGCAAAGACCGTCGATCCCGAAACAGCCATCTGGTCGCTCAGTGAGGAGGCAATCGCCAACCACGTCCTCGAACGCATGAAGCTCCCCGGCACCCACAAGGTGTTCCAGACCCCCGTCGACGAGCTTGCAGAACGTCGAAATACCCCCGGTGGCACTGCGAATGACCAGTCAGAACAGTCTGAGACTCCCCCAAGTGTCCATGACGACGACGATGATGATGGAACTGTCCGCCCATTCGACTGGGAACCCGGGACGTATGCGGCGGACAGCAGCCCAGACGAAGACGCCGGACGAGAGGAAGAAGGTGCAGACCCCTTCCCTTAACCACCTCCACCACCTAGTGCGCCAGCGCGCCGGGCGGCCAGTCCGCTGGCACATCGGCGGACCAAAAGGGGCATGGAAGAACGGCAGGGTCAGCATCCGCCACGGCATGAGCGACGCACAGACGAAGAGCACCATCGCTCATGAGCTGTCCCATGTCGCCCACGATGACCTGTGCGACGGTGACGACGCGGTGGAAGATCGAGCCAATAGAGAGGCTTCACATCTGCTGATACCCCCGATGGCATACGCTAAGGCGGAACTGGCCTACGGGCCAGACATCCACAAGATCGCCGAGGAAATCGGCGTCACCACACACCTCGCTATGACGTGGCGAGACACATTCAAGAGGAGAGACCTACCATGACCAACCCCCAGCAGCCACAGTACGGCCAGCCCCCGCAGCAGGCCACGCCGGAGAAGAAGCCGTTCTACAAGCGCGTGTGGTTCATCATCCTGCTGATCATCGTCGTGATCATCATCCTCGCTTCCGCGCTCAGCGGCGGCGACGATGACGACTCCAGCACTTCCGACAGCTCGTCCAACAGCCAGGACAACGGTGACGGCGGTGAGGACCAGGCCGAGGGTAACGAGGGCGGTGACGGTGCCGCGCAGCTCGGCGACACCGTCCACACCGACAAGGCCGACATCACCGCCAGCAACCTGCGCCCCTCCACAAGCGCTCTTGGCGGAGAGTACCTCTGCGTCGACGTGAGCTTCGAGGTGACAGGTGACGACTCACTGAGCCTGAACGGTGCGATGGACTGGAAGCTCACCGACCCCAACGGGGTGACTCACAGCCAGACGTTCACCGAAGAGGCGAACTACGACACCGTCGAGGTCGGCCCCGGAGGTAACTACTCCGGCACCGCGTGCTTCGAGTCGGCAGCCGCTCCCGGTGACTACCGTCTGAGCTTCGAGGAGGCCATGGCCTTCCTCAACTCCGCCGAGGCGGAGTGGAACGCCTCTCTCTAGGCAGACTCCGCACAACTGAAAGGCCCCCACTGCCGGGCAAGGGCGATGAGGGCCAGAGATTGTCCACGAAGAAGCAGACACCAGGAGTATAGCAATGACCGTGCAACGACGCCCACCTCGGGGAACGAAGCTGAAGAAGGGCCAGAGGCCGAAGTGGGTCGTGAGATACCGTCCCTACCCCGGCGCGAAAGAGAAGTCGGTGAGCTTCACCTACGCCGAGTACGACGCCCCCGAGGCGGCCGCAAACGCCTACTACGCGCAGGTGATGACCGACCTGAATAAAGGCACCTGGATCGACCCCGAGCTGCAGAAGATCACCGTCGGGGAACTGGTCAGCGAGTGGCAGGACAGCGCTGATCGTCCGGGCACGTACCGTCAGAGAAAGATGCTCGTCGACAACCTCGGCACCCTGGAAGACATGCCTATCGCGTCGGTACGGGCACACCACATCAAAGCGTGGATGTCCGCCCTGCGACGTGGCCGCCCGTGGGCGGATGGTGCACCCCTGGCGGAGAGCACCGTCGACAACAAGTTCGGACAGCTCAGGTCCATATTCTCCAATGCGGTCGACGATGGGCTCCTGGCCGTGAACCCGATGAAGCACTCTTCACTACGGCAGTCGAAGCCGAAGGGCATGAAGTCCGTCCAGGAGGCAGAGGTGCCGAGCGTCGCGGATATCCGGGCACTGATCTCCCACGCCGAGACTGGCGGCGAGTACGAGTGGAGCGGCGACCGGGTGAGAGTGCCGAGGGCACCGTGGATGGCGCTGTGCATCAAGGTCGCGACGGAAACCGGTCTGCGCCCAGGGGAGGTCGCCGGACTCCTTGGGCGCGACGTCGATGTAAAGAACAGGATCATCCGAGTACGGCAGCAATGCGGTAATCGGCTGATGGTCCACGGCGAGTTAAAGACCGAGTCGTCTGAGCGGGACGTGCCGATCTCTCGGGCCCTCGCGCAGGATTTGGATGCGGTGCTTCGAGGTCCGGATGATGCGGCCATCCCCGGCCCCGCCGGGAGGGGC
>JAKDKP010000389.1 GCA_030453285.1 Propionibacteriales bacterium | reverse complement strand
GATCAACTGGCCTTCGTGCAGGGTCAGGGTGCGCAGGGTCAGGGAGCGCAGGGCGTGCAGCCGATCGTGATGGCCAGTCGCCAACTTGCCGCCATCGCCAGGTCTGCCGAGGACTACACGGCCGTGTACGACGAGGTGCTCCACGCTGCCGATCGGCCGGTGATCCTGCACTGGCTCGGCACCATGTTCGACCCGGCCCTGACCGGCTACTGGGGTTCCGATGAGGTGCCCGTCGCCACCGAGCACTTCCTCGGACTGATCACCGCGCATGCCGACAAGGTCGACGGGGTGAAGGTGTCCCTGCTCGATGCTGATCATGAGATCGCGTTGCGGGCTGCCCTGCCCGAGGGTGTCCGGCTCTACACCGGCGACGACTTCAACTATCCGGAGTTGATCAAGGGTGATGGCGAACGGCACAGCAACGCCCTGCTCGGCATCTTTGCCGCCATCGCCCCGGCCGCCTCGGCCGCCCTGCAGGCTCTCGACGACGGCGACATGGCCGCCTATGACGCGGCGATGGAGCCGACCGTGCCATTGTCGCGGCACATCTTTGCCACCCCGACGTTCCACTACAAGACCGGGATCGTCTTCCTGGCCTGGCTGTCGGGTCATCAGCCGGGCTTCACCATGATCAACGGCCAGCAGTCCGGCCGAAGTGTGGTGCACCTGGCCGAGACGGCGCGATTGGCCGATCAGGCGGGCATGTTCGCCGACGGCGACCTGGCCGCGGACCGGTTGCGCCAATTCCTCACCGTCTCGGGGGTGGCCCAGTGAGCCCGATCGATCGGCTGTCGCTGAACCAGAAGACGGTCAACGCATTGGGCGTCATGGAGTCGGTGGACCTGTGCCAGCGGCACAACATCGCTTCGATCGGCCTGTGGCGCGAGCCGGTGGCCGAGCACGGGCTGGACGCCACCGTCGAGTTGATCAAGAAGGCCGGTCTGCGGGTGTCCTCACTGTGCCGGGGTGGTTGGTTCACCGAGACCGGTCCGGCGTTCGAGGACGCGATCGAGGAGAACCGGCGAGCGATCGAGGAGGCCCAGGCTCTCGAGGCGGCCTGCCTGTGTCTGGTGGTCGGTGGCCTGCCGGACGGGTCGAAGGATCTCGATGGCGCGCGTGACCAGGTGCGTCGGGCGTTGGGGTTGCTCGTCCCGTACGCCGTCGATCGTGGGGTCACCCTGGCCCTGGAGCCGATGAATCCGATCTATGCCGCAGATCGCGGGGTGCTGTCCACCCTCGGACAAGCACTCGACCTGTGTGAATCGTACGGCCCGGAAGTCGGCGTGATGGTCGACTCCTTCCACGTCTGGTGGGACCCGCAGCTCCATGATCAACTGCAGCGGGCCGGGTCACGGATCGTGTCCTATCAGGTGTGCGACTGGATCACTCCCCTGCCGGCCGACACCCTGCTCGCCCGCGGCATGATGGGCGACGGTCACATCGACTTCGCCACCCTCGGCAGCTGGGTCGCCGACGCCGGCTACACCGGCGACATCGAGGTGGAGATCTTCAACGCCGACATCTGGGCCACCGATCCCGATCAGGTGATGGCCACCATGATCGACCGGTACACCAGAACCAGTGACGCTGCCGACTGACCCTCCACGGAGCGCCCACTAGGCTGCCGACGTGAACAGCCGACTCCTGGTCATCGTCGCCGCCCTGGCCGTCGTGGTCCAGGTGGTGGGCCTCTATCGGCCGACCGGTCTCGCGGGAGCGCCCGCAATTCCCGGGCTCGACAAGATCGCACACGCCCTGATGTTTGCCGCGCCCGTGCTGTTGCTCCTGCTCGCCGGATGCCGTCGACGATGGGTACTGCCGGTGTTCATCGGGCATGCCGCGATCAGCGAGCTGGTGCAACACTTCTTCCTCCCCAACCGCAGCGGGGACCCGTACGACCTGCTCGCCGATCTGCTCGGCATCGGCGTGGCCGTGCTGCTCACCAGGCTGGTGACGCGGCGTGGGTTCACTCGTCCGACGCCCGACGCAGAGTCGGAGTGAGGGACTCCAGGACAGCCGGATCCTCAATGGTGGAAGGGATCGCTGGGGACTCACCGTCGGCAATCTGACGCATCGTACGCCGCAGGATCTTGCCCGAACGGGTCTTCGGCAGTCCGACCACCACGTCCACCCCCTGCAGCCCGGCGAAGGCACCGATCTCGGACCGCACCAGAGCCAACAGTTCGGCGGTCAGCTTCTCGTGATCCGCCTCGCTCGACAACACGACCAGCCCGCGTGGCACATCGCCCTTGATCTCGTCGTGGACGCCGATCACCGCGCACTCGGCGACCGCCGGATGGCTGGCGAGCACTGCCTCGATCGCACCGGCAGACAGCCGGTGTCCAGCCACGTTGATCACATCGTCGGTGCGACCCATCACGAACAGATAGCCGTCGGCGTCGATGTGCCCACCGTCCCCGGTCAGGTAGTACCCGCCGAAGGCCGACAGATAGCTGGCGACGAACCGTTCCTCGTCCCGCCAGACCCCGGCCAGGGTCCCCGGCGGCAACGGTAGCCGCAGGCAGATCGCCCCTTCGGTCCCGGTCACGGGTTCCCCTGCCGGATCGAGCACCACGACGTCGAAGCCAGGCACCGGCACCGTCGGCGAACCGGGCTTGATCGGCATCGGTTCGAGTCCGCGCAGGTTCGCCGCGATCGGCCATCCCGTCTCGGTCTGCCACCAGTTGTCGACCACGGGGACGCCCAGGTGATCACTGGCCCATCGCCAGGTGTCGGGATCGAGCCGTTCACCGGCCAGGAACAGGTGGCGCAGGGTGGCAGTGTCGTGGGCCTTGATCAACTCAGGGTCGACCCGGCGGATCGCCCGCAGTGCCGTCGGTGCGGTGAACATGCACGTCACACCATGATCAGCAATGACCTTCCAGAAGGCGCCTGCGTCAGGAGTGCCGACCGGCTTGCCCTCGTACATCACCGTTGTGGCACCCACCAGCAGTGGTGCGTACACGATGTAGGAGTGACCCACGACCCATCCGACATCACTGGCGGTGAACATCACGTCATCGGGTCCCACGTCGTACACGGTGCGCATCGAGTAGCTCAGAGCCACCGCGTACCCACCGTTGTCGCGGACGATCCCCTTCGGTCTTCCCGTGGTGCCTGAGGTGTGCAGGATGTAGAGCGGATCGGTTGCGGCCACATCGACGCAGGCGGCAGGTTCGACTGCTCCGGGCCTGGTCATCGTCTGCCAGTCCACGTCGCGGGGCTCGATCAGATCGGCAGCGAGCTCGGGCCGTTGCAGCACCATCACATGATCAACTCGGTGCGAGGCCTTCGCCAGGGCGGCGTCGACGAGCGGTTTGTAGGCGATGACCCGACTCCCCTCGAGTCCGCAGGAGGCGGTCAACACCACCGAGGGCTCGGCGTCGTCGATCCGGGCCGCCAACTCGTTGGCGGCGAAGCCGCCGAAGACGACGGCGTGCACTGCCCCGATTCGTGCACAGGCCAGCATCGCCATCGCCGCCTCGGCAATCATCGGCAGATAGATCACCACGCGATCACCAGCCGACACCCCCATCGCCGTCAGCGCCCCGGCCAGCCTGGACACGTGATCAAGCAGCTCGGCATAGCTGTACGAGCGTT
>JAKDKP010000388.1 GCA_030453285.1 Propionibacteriales bacterium | reverse complement strand
GTTGATCAAGCATCGACACCATGGCGCCGAACAGTGCCAGGGCGGCGACCGGCGGGGCGATCACAGCCAGTCCGAGAGCGTCCAGCGCGTACGGGACGACGATTGTCGCGGCCACCACCAGCAGGGGTCGGGGGAATCGTCGCAACCGCACCACATCGCGCCAGGTCAGCGCGGTCAGGCCGACTCCGACACTCTTGCGTGGCTTGACGTTGCCGAGCTCCTCGCAGCGACGTTCGGTGAGAATGTCGCGCATCAGGCCGAGGTCGAGGGCGAACATCGACCCCGAGAGGCCGGAGATCAGCGATCCGCCGCTGGTGAGGCGAGCCCTGCGCAGCCGGTCGAGGCGATGTCGTGCCAGTGCGGTCCACACCACGACTCCGACCAGGGCAGCGCCACCGAGGACGACGGGGACCATGATCAACTGATCACCGAGATTGGGCAGCGCGACCCAAGCGGCAGCCACCGCGATCACGAACAGGAAGGCAGCCAGGGTGATCACCTGGAACAGCCCGCTGGCGACCCGGGTGACGATCGTGTGGTCGAGACTCTGTTGGGTGGCGGCGAATCCGACCGCTGCGGCCGCGGCCAGTCCGGTGGCCACCGACCACGCGACGATCGCGGTGGGGGTCTGCCCACTGAGGGCGGCGATCAGGGCCCCGAGCAGCAGAGCGGCGACACCGGTGGCGGCGACGACGCCGATCAGCCGTCCGGCGAGCAGCCGTCCGCGTCGTACGGGAGCATCCATCAGCCAGAATCCCTCGGCGGCCGATGCCACCACGGGACCGAACATGTTGGCTGCAGCCAACGCCGTGCCGATCGCGAACGCACTGGCGGCCCACGGCAGGGCGGTCCGCGCAGCAAGGCAGGTGGTGGTGTCACACGCCGAGACCGTCACCTGCGCACGGAAGATCGCGTTGACGACCATCGCGCCGATCACCAGCACACCGAAGATCGCCACGTACGCGCTCGACAGTGCCTGGCCGAGGGTGCGGGTCGCCCGCCCCTGCCGCCAGTCCTTGATCTGCCTGGTCAGCTCGCGTTCGTCGACCGGGCCACTGGCCGCGTCCGGACTGACCACATCGGCGATGCTCATCGCCCGCCCCGCCGCTTGCTCTTCTTACGGGGCTGTTGCTTGCCGGGGCCAGTCTTCTGCGCCGTCGGCTGCGGTGTGCTCGAGGGGTTCTCGACCACCGGCCCGCCCAGGGCCGGTTCGAGGTCAGCACTCTCACCGCTCTCCGCGCTCTCACCGTCGCGGGCCGCACCGAGCCGGACGATCCGAGTCGCCACCTGCTGGACGAGCCGGGGTTCGTGGGAAGCGAAAATGATCGCCAGCCCGGCCTCGCGTTCGGCCTTCAGCCGACCCGCCAACCACTCGACTCCCTCCACGTCCAGGCGCGCCTCCGGCTCGTCGAGGACGAGCAACTTGCGGGGACGGACGAAGGCGGTGGCCAGGGCGAGTCGGCGACGTTGCCCCGAGGAGAGGGTGCCGGGCAGTTGGCCGGACTGCGGCACGAGCTGCACCTCGTGCAGGATCGCGTCCACGGCGTCGTCGGGGTCGGCCAGCCCGTGCGCCCGCGCCAGCAGGTCCAGGTGCTCGACGACGCTGAGGTCGGGGAAGAAGTCGAGGTCGTCGATCACCACGGCCATGTTCTTGCGGATCGTCGGCGAGGTCTCGAACATGCGCTCACCACAGACCTCGATCCGCCCGTCGTCGGCCTTGTCGGCGCCGACCAGCAGCCGCAGGAAGGTGCTCTTGCCGGCACCGTTGCGTCCGGTGAGCGCGATCGCCTCACCCTCACGTACCTCAAGATTGACCCCGTCGAGGATCGTGAAGTCGCCGTATCGACGTGTCAGTCCGCTGACCTTGACCACGGTGTTCCGTTTTGCCACCCCGACAGAGTACGCACCCCCAAGCTGTCAGCAGCCGGAGCTAGGGTGAACACCGTGCCACGACATGACTACCGAGCCACCCTGGCCAAGCGACGCACCGACGTGTCGGAGATGTTCGACGGGGTTGCCGAGCGCTATGACCTGATGAACGACCTGATGACCGGTGGGGTGGCCAGGGCCTGGCGACGAGACGTCGTACGTGCCGTCGATCCGCGCCCCGGGCAGCGGATTCTCGATCTGGCGGCCGGCACCGGCACTTCGAGTCTCCCCTTCGTCGAGGCCGGTGCCACCGTGGTGCCCACCGATCTGAGCCTGGGCATGCTGGCAGTCGGCAAGCGTCGCCACGCCGAGCTCGGCTTCACCGCCGGCGACGCGCTGGCACTGCCGTTCGCCGATGACACATTCGACACCGCGACGATCTCGTACGGGCTGCGCAATGTCGAGGACACCCTCGGGGCCTTGTCCGAGCTGCGACGGGTGACCAGGCCGGGCGGACATCTGGTGGTCGCGGAGTTCAGCACTCCCACCTGGCGCCCGTTCCGGACGGTCTATTCGGAGTACGTGATGGCCGGGCTGCCCAGGCTGGCGCGCCTGGTGTCGTCCAACCCGTCGGCCTACGTCTACCTTGCCGAGTCGATCCAGGCGTGGCCGGATCAGAATGCCTTGGCCGAGACCATGATCAAAGCCGGCTGGAACGCTGTCGAGTGGAAGAATCTGACTGGCGGGATCGTGGCCATCCACCGCGCGCGAGCCTGATGATCAACTTGGACGCGTACGCCGCGAGAACCTGTGCCGTCAAGACACACAACCGGTTCGATCCACGCGTGCGTCTGGTCGAGGGCCCGATCGATGAGGCCTTGCAGGAACTGTTCGACGATGCGCACCGGTTCGAGGCCCAGGTGCTCGACGAGCTGGCCTGCTCGCCGGGGGCGGTTGATCTTCGTGGATCGGCCGCGTTACCGGTTGCCGACCGGATCGACGCCTCCCGCCGGGCGATGGCCGACGGCGCACGGGTGATCATCGACGCCACCCTGCCCACCGATGACCGCGGGCACAGGTCCGGTCGACCCGACGCACTGGTGCGGGCCCCGTACGACGCCATCACCGGGCGTCCCGGCTACTGGCCGGTCGACGTCAAGAACCATCGCGTACGGGAACGGCGACGCCCCGACACCGACACCCCACCGCTGGTGGTCGCCCCGTTGAGCAATCCGATTGCGCACGAAGTGGTGGAGACACTGCGATTCCGGTACGGCACCCGCGAAGGGGATCTGCTGCAGATCGCCCACTATTGGCGGATGCTGTTGGCTTGCGGCCATGCGGCCGGTGACGGTGCGTGGGGCGGCATCATCGGCAGCGATCCTGATCATGCCGACTTGGCGGGGCCGGTGGTGGCCTGGGTGTCGCTGGACGATCCGGTCAGCCGTACCTTCTCACGATCCTCGGAGCACGGGTGGACGCGTCGATCCATTCTTGCGCGGTACGACCACGAGTTTGCCTTTCGTCTCGATGTCGCCGAGATCGCCACCCAGCAAGGGGCCAAGGGCGCCCCGGCACCGAAGGTGATGCCGATCAGGATCGACGAGTGCCGTCGATGTGTCTGGTGGGAACACTGCCGCACCCAACTCGACCGTGACGACATCTCACTGCGGATCGACAAGGGGCCGTTGGACATCCGTGAGATCGGCGTCCTGCGGCACCTGGGCCTGAGCAC
>JAKDKP010000387.1 GCA_030453285.1 Propionibacteriales bacterium | reverse complement strand
GCACCCGGTCACGCAGACCGAGCTTGGCCAGCACCCGACTGACATTGCGCCGGACCGAGGCCGGTTCGATCACCAGCCGCTCGGCAATCTCGGCGTTCGAGTAGCCGTCAGCGATCAGCCGGGTGATGTCGAGTTCTCGAGGGGTCAGGGTGGCGAACAGTGACGCGGCTCGTGCCTGTTGGGCCGGTGGCAGGGTTCGAGGAATCCCACGGTCGATCACCTGTCGGGTGACCCGCGGGGTGAGGACGGCGTCGCCGTCGGCGACCGCATGCACGGCCGCGATCAGATCGGCAGCGCGGACGTCCTTGAGGAGGAATCCCGACGCGCCGGCGGCCAGGGCACCGAAGGCGTAGTCGTCCTCGTCGTACGTGGTCAGCACGAGCACCTTGACCGACCGGTGCTGCCGGGTGATGTGGCGGGTCGCATCGATGCCGTCCATCTCCGGCATCCGTACGTCCATCAGGACGACGTCGGGCAGTGGCTGTCGGTCCTCGGCCAGGCGCGTCAAGGTGTCCACTGCTGCCTGGCCGTCACCCGCCTCGGCGATGACGGTGACCTCGGCCGAGCGTCGCAGCATCAGGGCGAATCCGCGACGGGCGTACGGTTGATCATCGACCAGCATCACCGTTCGGAGGCGGGTGGTCATCGCCGCCCCTGCCCAGCCCCATGATCAACAGCGGCGGCCGATGCCATCGGTGTGCCAAGCAGAAGGGCTCGCAACGTCCACTCGTCGGAGTCGGTCCGCCCGGCCGTGAGCGTTCCTCCACCACGAGCAACCCTGTCCCGGAGTCGGCGCAGGCCCGTACCGGACAAGGGTTGCGACGGGGTGGACGATCCACCGTCGAGGGAATGCGTGCTGGTGCTGCGCACGGTCACCACGATGCCGGCGGACGGTTCAGAGGGCGCGTGATGGTCCCACGAGATCACCACCTGGGCGAGCTCGTCGGTGTGCCGTACGGCATTGGTCAACGCTTCCCGGGTGACGGCGAAGCACAGGTCGGCCAGCGGCGGGTCGGGCACCCGCCGGCCGGTCTCGGTGAAGACGACACGTACGCCCAGGGAACGGACTCGAGCTATCACGGCGGTGATGTCAGTCCAGTCATGCCAGCCGAATGCTTCGGTGTCGAGTTGATCTTGGTCATCGGCCAGGGCGCGGACGGCACGTCGGGTGTCCTCCAAGCCCTCTCTGGCCACCGTGTTGATGCCGTCGAGGGCCTCATCGATCTCGGGATCGCCGGTGGTGTCGGCAAGCCCTTCGGCCAGGGCGATGATCGTGGTGAGTTTGTGGCCGACACCGTCATGCAGTTCTGCAGCGACCCTGGCCCGCGCGACCGCACGGTCACGCTGCCGGGTGAGCGTACGGGCAGCCTCGGCATCTTGTACGGCGCATCGGCGGGACTGCTGCCAGCCGTGGACGCTGCGCGCAGCAACGGCGAGCGCGACGGTGACCAGCGCCGTCACGAGCTGGCCACGAAATTCGCTGCCGAACTGCCCCGGCGGGGCCACCGTCGCAGAACTGATCGCCATCACGACCGCCACAGACCCGATGCCGACGGAGACCTGCCGACCCGGTGGGCGCGTGACCACACTGAACAGGGCGAACAGCAGGGGGAAGACAAGGAGGTCAGGCATCCCCACCACTGATGCCGCCAAGAACAGTGCACCCTCGAGCAGCACCATCAGCAGCGGCGCCCGTGAACGGAAGATCAACAGCACGGCTGCGCCGACGACCACCACGGCCGTGATCATGGCGACCGGCCAGGTGCGTACCACCTGGCCCTGGGCGCCATCGGCGCTGCCGGCGGCCAGGAGCAGATTGCTGATCAACAGGGTCTGGAAACTGGTGCACACCAGGACCGAGACCATCGCTGCGGTGGTGGGCCGGGCCGGCACCTGCTCGGTGTGCCGGAGCCAGTCCGCCGACGCCGACACGAGATCGGCCGACGGGCTGTGCTCGGGCGGCGGAGTCGGTGGCCGGCGCATCGCGATTCCCTCCATCAGTGCTGCTGCTCACTCACTATAGGTCGGCACCCTGGTCAGCCTCGACGCAGCGCGTCCGCGGTCTCCCGCCTCAACCACGGTGCGAACTGCAGGGTCTGGACGCCCCACAGCATGCCCCAGCAGGCCAGGGCCGCCAGCCCGATGCCGACCCAGGGAACGACGAGCACCGGTGTGCCGATCACCAGGCTCGTACGGACCGTCACAATGAGCCCGGCGAAGATCACGGGAACGAGCGCCAGGGTGCAGGCGCACAGCGTGAGGATGAGGCTCTGCCAGCCGATGAGGTGTCCGACCTGACGAGGTGTCATCCCGGCCGCGCGCAGGATCGCCTGTTCCCGTACGGCATCGCGACCAGCCAGGGTGAGCACGGCGACGCTGGTCAAGCCGGCAACGAACCCGAACAGCCCGGTCATCACGTACGTGTCGGTGTAGTTCGGATTGTTGACCGCATCCCCCGCCGCCGCCGTGGCGGCCACCGCCGACTGCAACACCATGATCAACACGGTGCCCAGACCGATGGCGGCAGCCAGCGGTGCGATCAGGTTGGCGTTTGCCTCTGCGCTCGCCCGGGCCGACCGCGTCGCCAGCCGCCCCAGCGGTGTCGGCAGCAGCGACAACAGGCCGCGGGTGATGGTGATCAACACCGGTACGAGCTCGGGCCCCAGCACGTGCATCCCGATGGAGGTCAGCAGGCCAGCAGTGATCGCGGAATCCACGCCGAGACCGCTGGTCCGTGGCGCGGCGACGAGGCCGACGACCATGGTGGCGGCGAAGGTGATCATGAACCCGCCGACAACCCATCGGATCCACCGTCCTCGGCGTCTCCTCGGCAACGGCTCACGCATCGCGTCGACGGCGTCCACCCGGGCGGCACGCCATGAAGGGATGAGCGCCCCGCACGAGCACGTTGCCACCGACACCACGAACGCCCCGGCCCAGGCGGCGGCCGACGGCGCAAATGGGGGAGGAGCGAATGAGCCCGAGCCGTTGGGGAAGCTGGCGGCCGCCATCTGGTTGAACAATGGCACCGCCGCTTGGCTGACCCCGATCGAGATCAGGGACCCGGGCAGGGCGCCGGCGATGCTGGCGAGGCCGACGAGTGCCCACAGGCTGTGCCGCACCTGGCGCGGGGTTGCCCCGATCAGACGCCATTGTGCAAACGTGGTGCGGGTGTGCTCGACCGTGACCGAACCGACGACGGTGAGTGCACAGACCGACAGCACCGCCACCAGGACGTAGAGGGTGAGCGAGACCGTACCGAATTCGCCGGGATCCAGACCGGCCGCAGCCGCAGCGGCGACAAAAGCGTCACTGCCGGTCCAGACGAACTGGTTCAGACAGGTACCGATCAGGATGGCCATCAACCCGACAACGACGATGGTGGGCAACCAACGCGGGAGGTCGCTGCGGAAGATGCGCAGTACGTGGCTCAGCACCGCTGCCCACCGGCCACCGACGTCGGGGCGGCACGCCGCATCCGGTCCAGGATGTCGCCGGCTGCCAGTCGACCGCTCACCGAGGTGATGAATCCATCGCGCATGAAGGCGATCCGGTCGGCCGTCGCTGCCGCGTCCACGTCGTGCGTCACCATCACCACGGTCTGG
>JAKDKP010000386.1 GCA_030453285.1 Propionibacteriales bacterium | reverse complement strand
GAACGCGCCGTCGGTGTTGATCGGCAGGATCTGCAAGGAACCAAGACTGAGTGCAGTGTCGCCGAAGAAACTGACGCCCTTGCTGGCGGCCACATTGGAGATGATCAAGGTCGCCACGAACAGCGCAAGGATGGTTGGGTAGTGGCTGCGGGGCAGGCGGGCGTAGCGCACAACCGGATCGGGATTCACGCCCGAGACAGTAGCCGGACTCATGCCAGTGTGCGAGCCAGCGCCGCGACGCGTTCGATCAAGTGGTCGAAGAAGCGTTCCGGATCGGTCCGTACGGCAAGGCTCGCGTTCGGTTCGCGTCCCCACACCCCTGCCCAGTCAGCGACGGTGGTGCCGCGGGTCAATGTCCCGGCGAGTTCGACATCGACGGTGACGTCTCGGGTTTCTGCCCAGGTCGGATCGAGGGCCAGGGCGGCGGCGAATGGGTCATGCATGTGCGCGATCCAGCCCTGACCCCATTCCCGATGGAACTCCATGTAGAACCGGATCGCGTCGGTGAGATGACGCACCAACGGATTGGACGCTGCCGAGCGGGTACCGATCGGCTGGTCGGGATCAAGGCGTTCGTCCGGTACGGATCCCGCAGCTTTGCCGAGCCGGGCGACGTGGTCGGGGCGCATCGCGATCGTCTCGGTGACGTCGAGCGGGCACACCAGCAGACGGCGATCGGCCGGCAGCCCGCTGAAGGCGTCGAAGGTGATCTTGGCCGCGTCCGGGTCGACCGCCACATTCCACTCGGTGGTCGGTGTGGTGTTGCCGGGGTGGTGGAAGGTGCCGCCCATGATCACCAGTCGACGCAGCAGCCGCGGCAGCTCAGGGTCACGCTTCACCGCCAGGGCCAGATTGGTGAGCGGTCCGGTGACCAGGCCGACGACCTCGCCGGGGTGTTGGCGGGCGACATCGCTCCACAGGTCGGTGGCATGCCGCGTCGAGATCGCCCGCTGCGGTGCCGGCAGTTCGGCCCAGCCGATTCCCTGCGGACCGTGGGTCTCCTCGGTGGTCTTCAACGGCTGCACCAGCGGCACCTCGGCGCCGAGGCAGACCTCGATCTCGGGTGCACGGCACAGCTCCAGCCAGGCCAGATTGTTGATGGCCACCTGCCGGGCCCCGACATTGCCCGCCGTACAGGAGATGCCGAGGATCTCCGCTGACGGCGAGGCCAGCAGATAGGCCAGCGCGAGCGAGTCGTCGATCCCGGTGTCCACGTCGAGCAGCAGTTTGGTCACCACTCGATCATGTCAGGCTTCCCCGAGGTCCGGTGTCCGGCCGAACCCACCCTGGGATTCACGCATGTCGTGCATTTCTGACAGCGGCGTCAGGAATGGTTCGAGAATCCGTGCCAGATTGATTCCCATGCGAGTACTCGTGGTGGAGGACGAAGCTGCCCTGGCCGACAGTTTGGCGATCGGTCGTGGCGCCGAGGGCTACGTCGTCGACGTGGCACGCGACGGATGGTACGGCCACCGGCTGGCCACGGACGGCTCGTACGGACTCATCGTGCTCGACCTGATGCTGCCGGGCATGAGCGGCCACCAGGTCTGCCGCGAACTGCGCACGGCCGGTGTCGCCACCCCCATTCTGGTGCTCACCGCGCGCGACGGGGTCGAGGACCACACCGAAGCGCTGGACTGTGGCGCCGACGACTATCTGACCAAGCCGTTCTCCTTTCCCGTCCTGCTGGCGCATCTGCGGGCCCTGGACCGCAGACGCACCGCCATGCTTGAGCCCAGCCCCACGGTCGGCGACCTGGTGCTGGACGGCCGCAACCGGCGATGCCTGAGGGCAGGGCGTTCCATCCCGCTGACCGATCGGGAACTCGCCCTGCTGGACATCCTCGTACGACACGCCGGTGTCACTGTCGGCAAGGACGAACTGCTGCTCGCCGTCTGGCCCGAGGACGCCGAAGATCCCAATCTGGTCGAGGCCCGGGTGAGTGCCCTGCGCCGCAAGATCGACGCTCCGTTCGGTCGCCACAGCCTGCAGACCATCCGCGGCGAGGGCTACCGCCTCATCGACGACAGGAGTTGATCATGAAAAGGATCAGGGCGGTCGACAGCAGGACGACGGACCGGCGTCGTCGGTCGAAGGGACACCGTCCGTTGCGTCGTACGGCCCTGGCCGGACTGGTCGGTGCCGCCGTGGCCGTTGTCGTGATCGGACCGATCGCCCTGACGTGGTGCGCTGCCCAGAGAGACTCCGAACGACTGAATCCCAGCCTGGGCACGCAATCAGTCGCCAGACAGGCGTACTTGGATTCCGCCTGGCTGTCTACCAACGGCCAACTCACACCCGCCACCGGAGACCAGTGGGTGGCATCTCGAGAAGGTGATCTTGGTGAAGAAGCCATAGTGTTCGGCACCCTGTCCGAGGCCGAACGTCGGGCAGCCGACTACCCCGGAATCTCGCATCCGCTCCGACGCCGACGCCAATTGGTCGAGCGTACTGGTCACCGATGCCGACCTCGGGTCCGAACGTCCAGCGGTGGCCATCGTCACCTCGGACAACACGTTGCTCTATGCCTCACCACGCGTGCGGCGCTGGATCGACGAGCGTGGTTCCACCCGCATCGACGCCTTGATCGACGAGGAGGGTCGGGACCTCAGTATCGCGTGCTCCTCAATCACCGTTGCGGGATGGAACTTCGGCCAAGGTCTGCTGAACGGGACCGCACGCACCGATCTGCCCGATGAGTACGCCACCTTGTGCTATTTCCAGAACGAGGCTCAACGCACCAGCCGGGATGTGCGCATTGTCGGGCGGGCCATCCCCCCGGCGGGCGCCGGGGTGATCGGCGCTGGCCTGGCCGCGATGGCGGTCACCGCCGTGACGACACGATCATTGGATCGATTCCGTCGACGGGTGGTGGAAGCGGCCCGCGCCGATGTCCCGACGCTGATGCACAACCCGAGGCCCTCCGGGGTGCTGGCCGACATCACCGAGGGGGTCAACGAGTCGTTGGAGCGGGCCCGGGCGTCGGTGGAACAGCAGCGCGTCTTCGTCGCCGACGTGGCCCACGAACTGCGCACTCCGCTGTCGTCCTTGATCACCACGTTGGAGGTGGCCGAACGGCACCCGCAACTGGTCGATCCGGTCCAGGTCACCCAGACCTCCCTGGTCCAGGCTCGCCGGCTGGAGCGTCTGACCCAGGATCTCCTGCTGCTGGCCCAGGTCGATGCCCGGACGCCGCTACGCCAGGAGGTCGTCGATCTCACCGGGATCGTGGACCGGATCCGCCGCGAGGCGTTCGCTGCCGACACGATCACCGTGCACGGCACGGCGACGCCGGTGCGGACGGTGGGCGACCGATCGGCCTTCGACCGGATCGTGCAGAATCTGGTCGACAACGCCGTACGACATGCCGAGACCTCGGTGCAGGTGAGCCTGCAGAACGAGGGGCCCTGGGTCCGGGTCACCGTCAGCAACGACGGTGCCCCCATCCCTGACGATCAGGCCGAGCGGATCTTTGAGCGGTTTACCCGGCTCGACGCGGGGCGTGCCCGCGATGCCGGCGGCACAGGCCTCGGGCTCGCCATCGCCCGCGGGCTCGCCGAACGTCACGGCGGCAGACTGTTCCTGGTGCCGCATCGCCGAGACGGAGCCAC
>JAKDKP010000385.1 GCA_030453285.1 Propionibacteriales bacterium | reverse complement strand
AGTTGGTGTTGGTCGGCACCGTCCTGGAGGCGACCTGTTTTCTCGGCGAGATACCTACCGGCATCGTCGCGGACCTGCGGTCGCGCAAGGTGTCGGTGATCATCGGGCTGACCCTGATCGGCGTCGGGATCATGGTGCTGGGACTGTTTCCCTCCTTCTGGCCCATCCTTCTGGCCCAGGTGATCTGGGGTCTCGGCTTCACGTTCGTGTCCGGGGCGGACGAGGCCTGGGTCACCGATGAGGTCGGCCAGGGCAACGTCCAACCGATCTTCACCAGGGCACACCAGTGGAGTCTGACGCTCAACATCGTCGGCATCCTGCTCGCCGGCGGGGCCGCCACCCTGTTCGGGAGCCTGCAGGCGCCGATCATCGCCGGAGGCGTCGGCTTCCTCGCCCTGGCGGGGGTGATGATCTTTGCCATGAAGGAGCGGAAGTTCGCACCCACGCCGGCCCGGGACCGGAACAGTTGGGGCCACATGACGGAGATCGCCAGGACCGGCCTGCGCGCAGCCCGGCGTCCCGGCGTCGTCCGCTCGTTCTTGATCATCGGCTTGCTGGTCGGATTGAGCAGTGAGGTGTTCGACCGGTTGTGGGTCGACCGCATCACCAACGATTTCCCGCTTCCTGCCTGGTTCGGCGAGCAGAGCCTGGCGGTGTGGTTCACCCTCTTCGCGCTGATCGCTTCCTTGATCGGCTTGGTTGCCAGCGTGACCGCCAACCGGCTCGCGCCGGCGGCCCTCCATGCCGAACATCCGATCCGCAGCATGGCGCTGCTGGCCGGACTACAGGTGCTCGGTGTGGTGCTGTTTGCGTTGGCCGGCAACGTCGGACTCGCCCTCGCCGGTAGCTGGCTCCGAGCCGCCGCCACATCGGTGGCCGGCCCCATTCGGCGTGCCTGGCTCAACCGGAACGTGGCCTCATCGGCCCGTGCCACCACCGTCTCGATGATGGGTCAGGCCGACGCGCTGGGGCAGGTCACCGGCGGCCCTGCACTGGGAGCGCTGGCCAATGCGGTCGGCATCCCGATCGCCCTGCTGGTCGCCGGTGCCGTCCAACTGCCCACCGTGGTGGTCTATCTGCGGCTGCGGCCCAACCGGGGCGAATCGATCAGGGGCAAGGGCGACGAGCATCCGGTGAGCTGAGCGGCCTCGCTGCTCGTACGATGTCCCGACGGGTCACCGCCCGACCCCAACAGTGTCCTCCTGGCTCGTGGCACGGGTGCGTCCGCGGTGCGCTGACGGGATGAGTGCGGCAACCAGAACCCCGAGCACGATGATGGCGGAGATCCCGATCATCGCGGTGGTCAGGGCCGGTGCTCCGGACGCGGCGACGATGTTGATCAGGATCGCCAGACCGATGGCGCCGCCGAGCTGTTGACCGGTGGTGGCCATGCCACTGGCGGTTCCTTGATCATCGGTCGCCGTTCCCGTGGTGGCGGTGGCGAACATGGTGGTGAAGACGATCCCTTGTCCGATGCTGAACACTCCGGCCAGGGCCAGCACGAGCACCAGCCCGGTGGCATCGCCCACCAGCAGGGTGAAGGTGAGGACGCCGATCAGTCCGATGATCTGTCCGGTGAGCATGGCAGGGCGCAATCCGAAGCGGGTGGCGAGCCGGCCGCCGAGCGTGGTGCCGATCAGGACGCCTGCGCACGGGATGACGAAGACGAGCCCGGTGGCCAGCGGGCTCAATTGGCGTACCTGCTGGAAGTAGAGCGTCAGGAAGTAGGCGGTCGCACCGAAGCCGGCCATGAACAGGAACGTCGAGGCCGTCCCGGTGGCCAGATGCCGGTTGGTGAACCGACGCACGTCCAGCAGTGGCGAGGAGGTGCGACGTTCGACCAGCAGGAGGATGACGGCGAGCACGGCACCAGCCAGCAGGGATGCCCACGTGGTCGGGGCCGTCCAGCCGCCCTCGGCGGCGAAGGTGAACCCCATCACGATCAACACCGCCGAGCCGGTGGTGAGCACCGCTCCCGGCAGGTCCAGTCGGGTGGTCGTGGTGGTGGGTGGATCGGCGGGGATCGTCCGCAGAGCCAGCAGGACCACCAGCGCAACGAGCGGAAGGTTGATCATGAAGACTCCACGCCAGCCCAGCCAGTCGGTGAGCACGCCGCCGAGGATGGAGCCGAGGACCATCCCCGTCGAGCCGGCCGCCCCCCAGATGCCCAAGGCCCGATTGCGGGCCGCACCCTCGTCGAAGTTGGCGCTGAGCAGAGCCAGGACCGCGGGGGACAGCACGGCGCCGCCGATGCCCTGGATGCCGCGGCCCAGGATCAACATCCACTCCGCGACCGCAATCGAGCCGAGTGCAGAGCCCACGGCAAACAGGGTCAGCCCCAGATGGAACATGCGTCGCCGGCCGAACGTGTCCGAGAGGCGGCCGGCCAGCAGGAGGAAGCCGCCGAAGGCGATCGCGTACGCGCTGACCACCCACTGCAGGGTCTGGGGTGAGAATCCCAGTCCGGCGATGTCGGGCAGGGCGACGAAGACGATGTTGTAGTCCAGCCCGATCAGCATCTGGGCCAGGGCAAGGGCGGCCAACAGCAGCGCAGGTCGATGACGGGCGGCGTCGTGAGTGGTGGCGTCGTGGCTGACCGCCTCGCGACAGGTCAGGTCGTGAGGGGCGGTCGTGTCGCAGCAGGGCATCGGGCAAACCTCCATTTAGTCCGAACTCATATATTCCGAGTTGAGACGATAGCAGTTCGGAGGAGATGTCGTACGATGGAGTCATGAGTGGATCGGCAGAGGTGGAGCTGTGCGGGCTGGTGGCGCGGCTGAATCAGCGGCTCGATGCCCACGTACGCCGCGTCGCGGATTCCCTGGGCATCACTGCCTCACAAGCGATCGCGCTGCGTGAGCTGTCCGGACCCATGACGCTGACCGAGCTGGCCGAACGGATGGGGTGCGAGGCCTCCAACGCCGGGTACGTCATCGACCGGATGGAGGCTCAGGATCTGGTGGTACGCAAGCCGCACCCCACCGATCGGCGGGCCAAGCGGTTGACCCTCACCTCCGGCGGCAAGCGCTGTCGGGCGAATGTCCTCAAGGCGCTCGGTCAGCAGGCACCCATGGACGCGCTCAGCGCCGCAGACCAGGTCGCCCTGGCCGATCTGCTCCGCCGAGCCACCAGGTGATCGACGTGCGTTGCGGGTGCCCCCCTGTGCTGTCGACGTGATCGCTCCTATGGTGGGAAGGACACCAAGGAAATGGAGTTGATCATGGCAACACCCAGTGTTCCCGAACCGGTGGCTTCGTTCATCGCCCAGGTGAACGACCACGACGAGCAGGCTTTCCTGGCCGCCTTCGGTGCCGACGGCACTGTCGACGATTGGGGCCGGATCTTCACCGGCCCCCAAGAGATCAAGGCGTGGAGCGACAAGGAATTCCTGGGTGCCAACGGCACTCTCGCGGTGGAGACGGTTGATCAGGTCGACGGGCAGATCATCGTCGTCGGTGACTGGCGATCAACCCATGCCAATGGGCGCTCGTCGTTCACCTTCGAGGTGGATGGCGACCGGATTGCCACGATGATCATCCGCGAGGGCTGAGCTTGAACGTCCCGATCAGGGCTTCACCACCTGCAATCCCGAAGTGATCACCGGTGCCGTGGAG
>JAKDKP010000384.1 GCA_030453285.1 Propionibacteriales bacterium | reverse complement strand
GCATCCAGCACCCAGCGGACCGGATCAAGACAACGGAAGGAGGCAATGCCTCTCTTGTGGATGCGCTCTCCCTCCGCGGCCTCACCCAGGGCGGAGACGACGAAGAAGCGATGCATGAGCTGGGTCCCGGTGTGGGGACGGATGACGCTGGTGACCAGACTCTGCGCACCGAGCCGATGCAGCAGCGACTGCACCTCGAAGTGCAGCAGGTTGCCGTCGACCTGGTCGTAGGCTGGATTCAACATGCCCGGATCGCGCATGAAGCCGGCACCGGTGTTGGACATGATCTTGCTCCACGGACCGCCCTTGACGTGACGCAGCATCTGCATGGTGTCGAACTTCGACAAGATGATCGACATCTTCGGGGTGCCGTTGCCGACCAGTCGCATCAGGTTCTCCAGCACCACCTGCGGATCGCCGCCCTCGTGCAACTGGGCCGAGACGAGGTCGGGGAGCTGCCCGGCAATGGACGGCACCTGGGTTGGATCAAACATGTAGAAGATCGCATCCGCAGAGCCGAAGAAGTGCAGGTGCTGGGCGTTCTGCACCGGACGCTCAAGGTCTTCCCCGGCCACGTCCCGCAACACCAGGAAGCGCCGCTTGCCGCCGAACACGCCCAGACTCAAGATCAACGGCTCGCGCTGGTACGAGTCGCTCAACGTGGCCACCGGGGTGGGTTGGATGATGCCACGCTTGGCGAACAGGGCATGTTCGTACACGTTCTTGTACGTGGCCCTCCCCCGTTCGGTGGCAAAGACCAGGCTGCCTCCCATCTGCTCGACCAGTCGCTCCAACTGCTTGATCATCACCCCGAGATAGACGCTCTTCCCGGTGGCACGGGCACCCGCCATCGCGATCGTGATCGCCTCCCCGTCACGCCACCCTGGAGGCAGCTCGAAATGACAGGTCGGGCAGATCGGCCGCATCGGCTGTCGACACTCGGGGCAGGCCAGGTTCGCCGGCGGTGCCCACTGTTGTTGATCATCGGGACGACTCAGCTTCACGATCCGACGCGAATGGGTCTGTACCCCGGTGTAGCGGGTCGCCACCATGTCGGGGCGCTGCGCGCATCCCTGATTGACGCACCGCCACGCATAGAGGTCGTTGGTGATCGCGTTGAAGCAGTGTGGACACTTCGTCATGCGGCCAACCTGGCGCGCAGGGGCTCCAGCATCGAAGCAACGACCTCTCGCACCACGGCAGGATCACCAGCGAAACGGGGAGCCTGGCCGGCCGCTTCTGGCAGCCCGATCACCGTCATCGACAAGCCCTGCCCATCGACCGCGTCCCGGGCAGAGTTCGGCACAACCATGATCAGGTGTACGTCATCGCGCGCAGCCAGGGCGTCGATATCGGCCGGTACCCCGTCGGTGATCAACCAGGTGATCGTGTCGGCTCGGCCACCGGGACTCGACAGGGCCGCCGCGGATCGGAATCCGGTGACCAGGTCGAGGTCGGCGCACTCCTGTCGCAGACTGGCCGCCAACGATTCCGGGGCAGCCGGCGGCAACCACCGAGCCCGCCGACCGACCAGGCAGGCCCGCAAGCTGTCCCCCGGTTTGCCGATCACCCGATGCACACCGGCGACAATCTCCACGGCCGCGGCCACCGTACCGTCGGCAACCGCGGAGAGCATGGAGGCCGACACGTCCACCGCGACGACGGCGTTCACGGCTGTCGAGGCCTGGATGTGATCGGTGCCGAGCAGCTCCCGAGCGGCGTCCCGGGCCACCGAAGCACCAGGTGGCAGTGGGGCCTCGGCAGCGGCCGGCCCGAGCACGGTCACCCGGATCCGGGACTGCTCACCAGATCCCTCCGGTTCGAGCAGCAGGATGTCGCGCTGGGTGAGCCCTGAGACGTCGAGGCTGTTCAGCACGCCGCGATCGGGATCGAGTTCGCTGCGGGCATCGTGGCCGACCATCAGATTGAGCACGGCACCGCCACCGAAGCGCTGGCCGTCGCCGGCGGGGGTGACGCGGATCGTCGTCGGAGCATCCACGCGCGGTACCACCAGGTGTCCCGGCATCGGCGTGATCGCCTGGATCTCACTCCCGTCGACAAGCACGGTCAGCCGTACCGGATCGGCCTGACTGTGCAGTCGAACGGTGACCGGCTTGGCCGGCAGGGTGATCGACGTGCCGCCCTCAAGAACGTACGTGGGCATCGGCCACACTCCTCTGCTTCATGATCATCAACGGCTTCTCGCTCTGCTCGATCATCCCGCACCACCGAACAGTCGGCCCAGGCCACGCTCCCTGACGGGCAACAGTTCCTTCACCCAGGCGGCGAGTTGGCGCTCCCGAGCCCGGGGATCGGCCACCGGCTGCCGCGTCGGCAATTCCTTCAGTTGGTCGACCAGGGTGGCCGCGTTCGGGGCATCCTGACCGGTCAGGCGGTGCTTGACCAGGGACCGGACGAGGCCGACTCCATCGCGGGTGATCGCGCCCAGCCACGCCCACCGAGCCTGCTCGGGCGTACTGCGCAGGTCCAGTTCGGGGTCGGTGCTGGCCAGTCCGGCCACCAGGTCAGGGGTCGGCACCCGGGAGGTGTACGAGGCAACGGCGTCCCACACGTCGGCAGGCAGCGCAAACCGACGTCCCTCGATCAGCGGAGCCAACCCAGCCAGGTGTTGCGCATTCCCGTTGAGCACCTGCGGGTCGAGCACGGCCATGATCATCGCGAGCTGGACGTCTCGTTCGACCCTCGGCGCGAACGGGATCGCTGGTGCCGTCATGGCTGCCGAGCCGCCGAGGACGGCCTTGCTGATCTCGGGATGCTCGCGGCGCCACCACTGCTGGTCGAGCAGGCGCAACTCGGCCACCGCGACCACGGCCTGGCCTGCGTACGGGCTGGGGCTCCAGGTGGTCCCCACCAGTCGCCGGCAGAAGGCGGTCAGCGCCGGGGCGTCGGGCATGGCCTTCACCGTGCCGAGCCACAGCTCTGGTGGCAATCGGTCACCGAAGATGTCCAGCAGCGGCACCAGCGCCTCGACCGGCCAGGCGGTGGCGAACCACGGCTTCACCGTCCGCAGATCGGCGCCCTCGGCAAGACTGACCCAGGTCGCCAGCGGGCGCATCCGGGGCAACTGGTCGGCCAGGTGGATGGCCACCTCTCCCCGCAGCCGGTCGGCTGGGGTCAACCTCGTCGAGGCCGGCAGCTCAGCCCCGCAAGCGGCCGGGAACAACCACTCCAGGACACCCCGTTCGAGACGTTGGCCGACCGGACGAGCGGCAAACTGGTCGGATCGACTCACCAACGACTGCATCTGACCCAGCGGGGTCGCAGCAAGCGGGCCGACCCGGCGGACGAATCCTGCTCCGCCGGGACCGAGGAGGATCGGCAGCACCGTGTCGTGCAGCACCCCGGCCAACGCAGCCGTGAGCGACCCCTGATCAGCCTGGGCCGTACCGTCGTCGAGAAGGTCGAGCCCGGCAGCATCGGCGAGGCCCCGGAGGCGGAGCGTGGCCAGACCGACGGTCTCGGGATCGGCGGCAGCCATGTCGGCCAGATCGCCGGCCATCGTGATGGCTCGGGACCGGGCACTGGTCAGGTCGGCGGCCGCCCACGCCTCGCGGGCCGGGACGGGGATGCCACCTTCCTGGGTCAACCAGTCGAG
>JAKDKP010000383.1 GCA_030453285.1 Propionibacteriales bacterium | reverse complement strand
GTGTCGCCGTACTTGGCGAGGGTGAAGGGGAGGGACGCCGGCCCCATGTTGCCGAAGGTCGGCAGCGTCAACGGGAACTGGGCGCGGTCGAGCCCGAGCTTCTTGCACAAGCCGTCGATGTGCGCGGTGGAGGTCTGGTGGGCGACGTACCAGTCCATCCCGTCGGCCCAGTCGAACTCGTTCTGCGCGTCCTGCCAGGTGCGCACCGCCAGGGCGAGACCCTCGGTGAACAGGCGCTTGTTGTCGGTCACCATGCCGTCCATCGTGCCGATGCACAGTTCGTGGTGTTCCGAGCCCGATCGGCTCACGCCGCCGATGATCCGGTGCGCCTCGGGATGACGGTCGGCCCGGCTGACCAGGACCCCGACCGCGCCGCACCCCAAGGTGAGGGTGGCGAAGGCCTCGTTCATGTCGCTGCGCTTCGAATCGGTCTCGACCAGCCGGCGGATCGTTTCCTCCTGGCCGTGCCGGACCCCTTCGGAGGCGACGATCAATGCGTACTCGATCTGTCCGGCGTCGATCATGGTGCCGGCGAGTTGGATGCCGTTGACCACGGCCAGACAGGCGTTGGTGATGTCGAAGGCCAGACAACCCGGTGGCAGGCCCAGCTCGTGGTGCACCCGGGCGGCGATGGCCGGCTCCAGGTGGGGGCGGGTGACCGAGGCGTTCACCACCAGACCGATGTCGGACGGATCGACCCCGGATTCGGCCAGGGCACGGCGACCGGCCTCGACCGCTCCGGCGACGAAGTCACCATCCTTGGGCCACCAGCGCCGTTCCCGTACGCCGGCGAGCTGTTCGATCTTGCCCGACGGCATGCGGTGCCGCTCCAGGGCGGGGGCCAGCATCTCCTCCAACATCGCGGTCGTGACGACCTCGGGGGCCTCCACCGCAACGGTGTGGAGTAGGGCCGCGTTGTTCAGGCGATAGGTCTGGTTGCCCGTCATCAATGTCTCCTCGTACGTCTTCTGGCAGGCATGGCCAGCCTTGGTCCAACTCAGTGAGGCTATCCAACCGCACCCAACCGCGGCAGAACGGGGCCCGCCGCCTCGCGGACGCGACGCAGAACGGTCTCGACCAGGAGCGGGTGGTCGGCGATCGGCTCGGCCACCAGATCCGCTCCCGCCAGGCCGAGTTGATCATGGAAGTGGCCGGGGGCGAGCAGCCACGTGGCGATCGCGATCACCGCATCGGAGCCGTACCGGCTGCGGGCCTGGGTGATGGCCTCGCCAAGTCTCGGTGTGGCGGCCGAGACGAAGCCGACACCCACCGGTCGCCGGAGACGTTCGGCCAGCTGGTCCGCAGTGACCGCCACCTCTCCCGCGGCCGCGGCACTGGTGGTGCCGGCTGCCCCGAGCACGACCGCATCGGCGATCTGCCCGGATGCGGTCTCGGCCGTACGGAGGCGATCGGCAACAGCGCCGATCAACTCCGGACCGACGGCCGGCGTCACCCGCGCCCGGCCACCGGCCGCGGCGATGATCGCCGGGAGGTCGGTACGGACGTGATAGCCGCTGGCCAGGAAGACCGGCACCACCACCTGATCGGATGCCGGGGTCAGCACATCCGCCAGTCGGGGCCGGGCGACGTCGACCCAGGCCCAGGCGACGTCGACCCCCGGCAGCCGCGCGGCCACCTCGTCACGGATTCGCCACCCGACGTCCTGGCCGGCCGGGTTGGCCGTACCGTGGCCGACCAGGACGATTCGCATCACCACACGATCCAGACGGCGCAGGCCAATGCCATCATGATCGATCCGTCTCGGCACCGACGGTGGCCAGCTCCGGCCCGGCGGTGGTGGGGACGTCCTGCTGTGGACGGCGCCTGTACTGCACGATCGTCCACGCCAGGATGGCGGCCGCGGCAACAGCGATCAGCACGTATGCGGCGGTCCGGGGCGTGCCGTCCACACCGATGGCCTTGAACAAGGTACGGCTGTTGGTGAGCAGGATCAGGCCCCCGACCGCAACACCGAGCACGCGGCTCGGCAGGCGGCTGACCAGCCATGCCGCGATCGGGGCGGCAATCAGGCCACCGATCAGCAGGGCGCCCACGATACCTGCGTCGATCCCTGCCGTGCCGAGTCCGAACAGGAAGCCCAGGCTTGCCGCCACGGAGACCAGGAACTCAGACGTGTCCACCGAGCCGATCACCGTACGAGGTGCGGTCCGGCCCGCTCCGAGCAGCGTGGAGGTCGACACCGGGCCCCAACCGCCGCCGCCGGTGGCATCGACGAACCCGCCGACCAGCCCCAGCGGGATCAGCAGCTTCTTGCCGTGCGGGGAGGTGCGGACGGTCGCGACCCGTGGCGGACGGAAGGCGAACCTGATCAGGATGTAGACGCCCAAGGCGCCGAGGATGCCAGCCATGATCGGCTCGGCCGCTGCGGTGGACAGTCGGGACAGCACGGTCGCACCGGCGAACGCGCCGACCGCACCGGGCAGACCGAGCCGGAGCACGAGTCGCCAGTCGGTGTTGCCCAGGCGCCAATGTGAAGCGCCCGAGGCGAGGGTGGTGCCGATCTCGGCCAGGTGCACCGAGGCGCTGGCCAGGGCCGGACTGAGCCCGACGAGCATCAGCATCGTGGTGGACGTGACGCCGTACCCCATGCCCAGGGCGCCGTCGACGAGTTGTGCTGCCAGGCCGACCAGGGCCAGCAGGATGAGCTTTTTCATGTGGGTCTCTCTCAGGTGTGTGCAGCAGGGATGGTCCAGTCGGGGGAGAGGGTCACCACCGCGCCGACGACGACGACGGCCGGCGACTCGACTCCCCGGTCCCGAGCACGGTCGGCGATCGTCGACAAGGTGCCGACGGTGACGCGTTGCTCGGGGGTGCAGCCTCGTTCGATGACGGCGACCGGACATCGGGCATCACGCCCGTTCATGATCAGATCGGCGGTGGTGGTGGGCAAGGTGGTGACGCCCATCAGCACGACGAGGGTGTGATCATCGCCGGAGGGCAGTGCGCCCAACTGGTCATGACCGGTGACCACGGTGAAGCCACGGGACAGGCCACGATGGGTGATCGGGATCCCCGCGGCCGCCGGGACGGCCACCGCGCTGGTGACACCTGGCACGACCTCGACCTCGACCCCCGCCCGCTCGCAGGCCAGGCGTTCCTCGCCGCCACGGCCGAGCACGTACGGGTCTCCGCCCTTGAGGCGCACCACGCCATGCCCGGCGGCGGCCTCGTCGACGAGGATCTGGTTGATCTCGTGTTGCGGTACGGGGTGGTGGCCGGGCGTCTTGCCGACGTCGATCACTCGTACGGTCTGCGGCAGTCGATCAAGGATGCTGCGCGGGCCGAGGCGGTCGGCGACGACCACGTCGGCGGTCGACAGCAGGTGATAGGCGCGCTGGGTGAGCAGCCCCTCATCACCGGGGCCGCCACCGACCAGCGCGACCCAACCGGACTGGCGCGGGCGATGTGTGGTGGCGGGCACGATCTCGGTGGCCAGCACCTCGGCCAGCCGGTTGCGGATCGACACCGCCCGGCGCGGATCGCCGGCCGTCACGGCCAGATCGATCGGACCGTCCGGGGTCTGCACCCGATGCCGGGCCGGTACGTGCGCGGTGGCCGTTCGCCGGTCGGTCGCGTTGATGCACCACAGGCGCCGTGCGCTGCAG
>JAKDKP010000382.1 GCA_030453285.1 Propionibacteriales bacterium | reverse complement strand
TGGGGCGAGCCCTTGAGCGCAGGTGTCTTGTTCTTGCTCACCTTGTCCTGACGGCCCTTGCGGACCAACTGCTGAATTGTTGGCACGTGTGCGGTTCTCTTTCCTCGGTTTGCGTGACGGGTGGTCACGCGCACCGAAGTCGTTCGGCGTTGCGTGACGAATGTCTGCGGACGCACCACGACCGCCAAGGAGCCATCCACGAATACCATTGGGATGAGAACGCTGGCGCCGAAGCGCGCACAAGCGTCCGGACCAGCCGGACACGAGGGCCAAGACTACGCGCCGGCCCGTACGCGGTCAAAATGACCGGCGGTGCCCGGTCATCGTACGGCGACAGCCGACCCGAGGCGCCCGTCGGTGCAGGATCAATCGTTCGGTGGATGGCCAACGATCAGATCCGGCCCACGATGGAGGCATGAAAAAGATCTTCGCCCTCACCGCCACCTGGACAACCCTCGGTCTGCTCGGAGGTCTCGCCTACCGCGAGATCACCAAGGCCGCCGACTTCACCGGCACGACCCAACTCGCCGTCGTCCACACCCACTTGTTGACCCTCGGCACCATCATCGGTCTCATCCTGCTGGTGCTGGAGCGCACCTTCTCCCTCAGCCGCTTCCGCCGCACCTTCAACGCCGGACTGATCACGTGGAACCTCGGCGTGGCCATCACCACCGTGATGATGTTCGTGCACGGTACGGCCCAGGTCAACGGCACCGAGGTGTCGGCCGCGATTCCGGGCATCGCCGGACTGGGACACATGCTGCTCACGGCCGGATTCGTCCTCTTCTTCATCTGCCTCGGGCGCTCGCTGAAGACTGCGGCGCCCAGTACTCCGGCAGTGGTGGGCGCATCGGTGGTTGTGGCCGATTCGTGACCAACCTCACAGCCCTCGGCAACGTAAGGGAAAGTGAACGACCCGATCCCGGGTCCGGCTTCCAGGAGCTCATCATGATCAGGTTCAGCCCCACATCCCTTGCCCGTGTCGTGGTCGGCGCCGCGACGGTGGCCGCCCTCGGCGCGGGCGCTCTTGCCGCGACGGACGCCTCAGCGGCGGCCGGCTACAGCGGCAAGGTGACCGGACAGCAGGGCGTCAACGCCCGTCAGGCCCCGAGCACGAAGGCTGCCTTCAAGGGCACCATCGCCAAGGGCAAGAAGGTCTCCATCTGGTGCAAGGCCGTCGGCACGAAGGTTGACGGCAACTCCCAGTGGTACCTCCTCTCCGATCACCGGTGGGTGTCGGCACGTTACGTGGCCAATGTCGGTGCTGCCCCCAAGGCGTGCCCGGCCACGGACACCGATACCGCGTTCGCCCAGGTCACCTCGACGGTGAACAAGCGCAGCGGCCCGTCCACCGGTGACGCACGCACCGGAAGCCTGAGCAAGGGCACCAAGGTGGAGTTCCGGTGCCAGGTGACCGGCCCGTCGGTCGACGGGAACAACCGCTGGTACCTCACCAACGACGGCAAGTCCTGGGTGTCGGCCCGCTACCTGAAGAACCTCAAGCCCGGCCCCGGCACCCTCCGCTATCCCGTCGCCTGCTGATCACGATCCGCCTGCGGCGACCGCTGACGTGGTGGCCACGCAGATCACGACAACCTGATCATCGCCCGACCGTACGAATTCGGTCGGGCGATGATCAGCGCGGATGGACCGCAACTTCCATCGCCTTCACCGCCAACCACACCGGTCCGTGATGCACCTCGAGCTCGGCCGCGGCGGCTGGCGTCACGTCCGCCCGTACGGTCTCACCCAGCTCCGGCACCGCCACATCGACCCGTACGCGGTCACCGATCGGCTCGACCCGCACGATGTCGCCCGACCAGACATTGCGGGGGCTGCCCCTGGGTTGCTCCACCAGGATTGAGACCGACGACGGGGCGAAGGTGGTGAACACCCCGCCATGGTGCGTGCCGGCAACGGTGATCGATCCGGCCCCACCCACCGCCCTGATCACGGAGCCGTCGGCCACACCGGGGATGAGATTCAGCCCGAACAACTGCGCGAGATAGTCCGTACGAGGTCGTGCCGCCAGGTCGGTGGGCGCCCCCTCCTGGACGATCGCCCCGCCCTCGATCACCAACACCCGATCGGCCAGCACCATGGCGTCGACCGGATCGTGGGTGACGACGACGGCACCGCGGGCCAGAGTGCGCAGATCGCGCCGCAGGTCGCTGCGTACCCGCAACCGTGTCCGACCGTCCAGCGCCGCCAGGGGTTCGTCGAGCAGCAGCAGATCCGGGGCGCCGGCTGCGGCACGCGCCAACGCCACTCGTTGCGCCTGCCCGCCCGACAACTGCCCCGGACGACGATCCGCGAAGTCGGTCAGGTCCAACCGCTCCATCCAGCGTCTGGCCACGGCCGCAGCGGCACGCCGCCCCTGCCCGGTGGCCCGGGGACCGAAGGCGATGTTGTCGGTGACGGTGAGGTGCGGGAACAGCAGATGGTCGGCGAAGACCAGGCCGATCCCCCGCCGCTCGGCCCGCACCTGGTCGATGCGACGACCGGCCAGTTCGATCATCCCGGCGGCGGGCACGAGTCCGGCCAAGGCGCGCAGAACGGTGGACTTTCCGGCACCGTTGGGACCGAGCAGGACGAGGACCTCCCCCTCGGCCAGACGGAGCGACACCTCGAGGAGGAAGTCATCTCGACGCACCGACAGATCGGCCGCCAGCAAGGGCCGCCGGGATGGCGAGGTGTCACTCGACACGTTCACCATGCCCGGCCCCATCGCCCCCGGGCAGCAACCAGGACCATGATCGACACCGCCAACATGATCATGGACAATCCGATGGCGGTCGCAGCGTCGGATTGCAGGCTGGTGTAGACCTGCAACGGCAGCGTACGGGTGGTGCCGGGGAAGTTGCCGGCAAAGGTGATCGTGGCACCGAACTCACCCAGGGCACGCGCCCACGCCAGCACCGCACCCGAGACCAGCCCCGGCCGCACGAGAGGAAGCGTGATCGTCCAGAAGGTGTGCCACGGGGTCGCCCCCAGGGTCGCCGCGGCGTCCAGCAGTCGATCATCGAGCCCGCGCAGGGCACCCTCGACGCCGAGCACGAGGAACGGCATCGCGACGAAGGTCTGAGCCACGACCACCGCTGCCGTGCTGAACGGCAGTGCCCACCCGGTCAGTTCGTACGCGGGCGCGCCGCGCAGCCCGGTCCGGCCGCGCGCTGCGAACAAGGCGACACCGCCGACCACCGGGGGAAGGACCAGGGGCACGGTGACCAGGGCGCGCAGCAGCCCGGCCCCCGGCAGGCCCGGCCTGGCCAGCACGACGGCCAGTGGCACGCCGAGGATCAGTGCGACCAGGGTGGCCAGCGTGGCGGTGAGCAGCGACAGACCGAGCGACTGCCCCGTACCGGCGGAGGTCAAGATGCCCACCAGCTCGGTCCACGGCGTCCGAGCCACCAGCCCCAGCAGCGGAATCACCATCAGCAGGGCACCGATCACCGCTGGCGCCACCAGCAGCCCGGGGACCCGGCCCACGGGACTCCGGATGTCAGCCACGCCCGAAGCCGTACCCACCCAGCACCTGCTGTCCACGGTCGGAGGTGACGAAGTCCACGAACGCTGCCGCCTCATCGGGTTGCGCAGCCTCGGTGAGCGCACTGATCAGGTAGGTG
>JAKDKP010000381.1 GCA_030453285.1 Propionibacteriales bacterium | reverse complement strand
AAGGGTTCGTCCGGGCCAGTGTTCGTCCGGGCCAGTGTTCGTCCGGCGTCCGGGGAAAGATCACCCGGGGCATGACGAAGGCCCGGGCACCTGCCCGGGCCTGCACCATCTGACGAATTCGGTTGTCGGGGTGCCTGAACGCTCAGGCAGCCACGAATGGCGACATTCGGCGGCGGATCGGCAGAATCGTGGTCTGCAGCTTCTCCTCCGCCACCATCTTGTCGCTCACCGTACGCAGCACACCCGACAGCGGCACCTCAAGGGCACCGCAGATCGCGGCCAGCAACTCGCTGGAGGCTTCCTTCTGGCCACGCTCAACCTCCGACAGGTACCCCAGGCTCACCCGGGCCCCCGACGAGACCTCACGCAACGTACGGCCCTGCGACCGGCGTTCCTCACGCAGCGACTCACCGATCAGCTCCCTGACCAGCATCGGTCGTACTGTCGTCATCTCCTGCTGCATTCCTCAACCCTACCTGTCTGGCGCCAACGCGAAGGCACCGCCCACCACAACTATCCGTCCGCGTCCACTATTCCCTCACCGGGTGACAGGCCCAGTTGCGCAGCCAACAGTTGCAACGCACCCCGGGCGGCGCGGGCGCGGATCCGCTTGCGGTTGCCCGACAAACGCAGGGTCTGCTCGACGGTTCCGGCCGGTCCGCTGACCGCCACGTGCACCAGCCCCACCGGTTTGCCCTCCTGCGGCTCGGGCCCGGCCACGCCGGTGGTCGCCACTCCCCAGTCGGTGCCGCAGGTTTCTCGTACGCCGTCGGCCATCGCCCGGGCGGTGTCGGGGTGGACCGCGCCATCGGTGGCGAGCTGGTCGGGGTCGACTCCCAGCAGGGAACCCTTCAGATCGGTGGCGTAGGCGACCACCGCACCCCTGAACACCGCCGAGGCGCCGGGCACGGCGGTGATCATGGTCGCGACCAGACCGCCGGTCAGGGACTCGGCTGCCGCGACGGTCTCACCGCGATCGGCCAGGCGAGCCACGATCGGATCGCACTGCGTGGTCGGCACGTCAGTACGGCCCCGCCTGCTGACCGACCGGGCCACCCTTCTGCTGCTTCCACCGCTTGATCGTCGACACCAGATAGTCGATGCCGGTGGCGACGGTCAGGATGAAGGCGGCCCCCATCACCACCTGGCCGATCGCATTGAACGGCACCATGATCGGCAACAGCATCAAGATCAACGCGACCGCCTGGACGACCGTCTTGGCCTTGCCACCACGGTTGGCCGCCAGGACGACGCCTTGCCGCAACACGATGAATCTCATCAACGTGATGCCCCACTCGCGGATCAGGATGACGATGGTCACCCACCACCACAATTCGCCGATGATGCTGAGACCGACGAACGCCATCCCGGTCAACGCCTTGTCGGCGATCGGGTCGGCGATCTTGCCGAAGTCCGTCACCATGTTGTGCTTGCGGGCCAGGTGCCCGTCCAGCAGGTCGGTCAGGATGGCCACGGTGAACACCAGTGCGGTCCCGATCCGCCACCAGAAGTCGTCCGGGTGCGCCAGCAGCATCCACGCAAACAGCGGGACCATGATCAATCGCAGGGTGGTCAGCGCGTTGGGCACATTCCACGGATTGGTGTTGGGCGGCGGCGCCACCGGGCCCTGTTCGGCAAAGGGGTCACCGTGGACCTGCGGTGACCGACGGCCGGCGCTCGTCCCGGCCTGATCGCCACCGAACTGGCCGGGACGGGAGTTGGCACCACCACCGAGCGGATCGCCACCTGGTGGCGGATCGAATGGGCTACTCATGATCAACTCCTCTGCTCGACGCCGAGGACGGCCTCGTCGATCCGGGCAAACAGGTCAACCCCGGCCGACTCGGTGACGGTGGCACCGACCAGATCGCCGATTTCGGCGGTGCGACCGACCAGGGTGGTCGATCCGTCGACCTCGGGTCCCTGGTGGGCGGCTCGCCCAATCACCTCACCGTCCTCGATCGTCTCCACCAGCACCTCGACCCGCTCGCCGATCCGGTCCTCGGCGCGCTGCTCGACCAGGGCCTCGGCCAGATCGCGCAGGTGGTCCCCGCGGGCCTGCACCTCGTCGGGATCGACGTGGCCGTCCAGCCCGACGGCCTCGGTCCCCTCCTCGTCGGAGTAGCCGAAAACGCCGACGGCGTCGAGCCGCGCGGCGGTCAGGAAGTCGGCCAAGGTCTGCACATCGTCCTCGGTCTCACCGGGAAAGCCGACGATCACGTTGCTGCGGATCCCCGCGTTCGGTGCGGCCGCGCGGACCCGTCCGATCAGGTCCAGGAACTGGTCGGGATCACCGAAGCGGCGCATCCGGCGCAGCACCCCCGGCGCGGCATGCTGGAAACTGAGGTCGAAGTACGGGACCACCTTGGGCGTGTCGACCATCGCCTCGATCAGTCCGGGCCGCATCTCGGCCGGCTGCAGATAGGACACCCGGATCCAATCGAGCCCGTCGATCTGCGACAGCCGCGGCAGCAACGACTCCAGCAGCCGGATGTCGCCGAGGTCCTTGCCGTACGAGGACGAGTTCTCGCTGACCAGGAACACTTCGCGTACGCCGTCGCCGGCCATCCACTCAGCTTCGGCGACGATGTCGTCGGGGGTACGGGAGACGTAGGCGCCACGGAAGGACGGGATGGCGCAGAAGCTGCAGCGACGGTCGCAGCCCGAGGCGAGCTTCAGCGGCGACATCGGTCCGTTGCCGATCCGTCGACGCAGCACCGGTGGCCCACTCGCGGGGGCCCCGACGAGGTCCGACTCGACGACGCCGTGCCCGGGAATCGTGGTCCGGGCGCTGGCGGCCTGGCGGTCGACGGGACTGATCGGCAACAACTTGCGTCGATCCTGCGGTACGTGGGACTGGTGCTTCTCGCCTGCCAGGATCGACTGCAGCCGCCCCGCGATGTCGGTGTAGTCGTCGAATCCGAGCACCGCATCGGCTTCGTCAAGATTGTCGGCGAGCTCCCTGCCGTACCGTTCGGCCATGCAGCCGACGGCGACGACGGCTTTGGCTCGGCCGGTCTCCTTGTGATCGGCGGCCTCGATGATCTGGTCGATCGAGTCCTTCTTGGCCTGTTCGATGAATCCGCAGGTGTTGACCATCACCGCATCGGCGGCGTCGGGATCATCGACCAGGTGGAAACCGCCAGCGGCCAGTCGCCCGGCCAGTTCGGCAGAGTCCACGTCATTGCGGGCGCAGCCCAGCGTCACAAGGTGGACAGAAGTCAGTTCGGTGTCGGCAGTCATCTCGACACCAGTATGTCAGCCGTTTCGGCACCCGCTGACCTTCCCGCCATGCCCCCCGGGTGCTGACCGCTGACACCCGGCACGGCCGATCCATCAGAACAGGTCGGCATGGTCCAGTTGCCGGTAATTGTGGCAGCTCATCGACCATGCATACCGGTTTCGGCAACCCGTGCGTTCATGGCCCGTACGGTTCGGCACCCCTACGGTTTTCGAGGCTCGGCCTCCCCGCCGAGCAGCTCGGCAACCACCACCGCAGCAGCACAGGACCACGCCTGAGGTCGGCAGGCGGCCGGATACGGCACCGGCTGCCCCTCCCCCGACCACAACTCGGGCGTCTGCTGGTCGAAGGCGGCGGCCGCGGCGAGCAATCCCTGGGCCAGGGTGT
>JAKDKP010000380.1 GCA_030453285.1 Propionibacteriales bacterium | reverse complement strand
AGGCGTACGACCGCCTGTTCACCGCGCTGGACTGGTTGGAGGAGCGGCTGACCGATCAGCGCTTCCTGGTCGGGGACACCATCACCGAGGCCGACGTACGCCTCTTCACCACTCTGGCTCGGTTCGACCCGGTCTATCACGGGCACTTCAAGTGCAACCGCAGCAAGCTGACCGAGCTGCCGGCGTTGTGGGCGTACGCACGGGATCTGTTCCAGACCCCCGGCTTCGGCGACACCACCGATTTCGTGCAGATCAAACAGCACTACTACATCGTGCACACCGACGTGAACCCCACGCAGATCGTGCCCGGCGGGCCCGACCTGGCCAACTGGCTCACCGCGCACGGCCGGGAGGCGCTGGGTGGTCGCCCCTTTGGGGACGGGACGCCGCCCGGCCCGGTCGCGAGCGGAGAGAAGGTCGACCCCGCGCACACACCACTGCGCTGACGATGGGGCGCGGCGCATGGCGCCCCTGCTCAACAAGTGGTTCACCCCTGGCACGGACGCAGCCCCGCCGACCAACCGGTCGGCGGGGCTGCATCGTCGTGGATCGGTGACGCGGTGTGTCAGCGTTGCCGCGACGTCTCCTGATCCACCGAGCCGTCCCCGATGGCCCGCTGTTCTGCCGAACCCTCGACTGCCGAGTCCTCCACCGCGGTCGAATCCGGATCATGGTCCTGGTGCTCGAGGAGGTGTCGCTTGGCTTCGGCGAGCTCCTCGGCGGTGAGCTTCTCGGGGTTGTCGCCGAAATAGAATCGGCTGGCCCGCGTGCGTAGCTTGGCCTTGAGGTCAGCGGCCTTGGAACGGACCCCATGCGAGTCGGTCTGTGGTGGAGCTTCGATCGGACGATGGTCCTGGTGCTGGGTGAGGGCGAAGGCTTCATCATCACTGACCGGCACGTGCTTCTCGGAGTATCCACCGTCCACCGAGCGACGAATGATGCCGGTCTCGGCGCCGTGGGTGAGTCGATCCTGATCGGCGCGCTGCAGGCCGATGCAGATCCGCTTGGTGATCAGGAAGATCACCACCGGCAGGACGAACACCGCGACCCGCATGAAGTACGTCACCGCATTCAGCGAGACGTTGAACGTGATGGCGATGATGTCGTTGCCGCCGGCGGCCCAGAACAGTCCGTAACAGGTGATCGCTGCCGCCCCGAAGGCGGTTCGCGTCGGCTGGTTGCGCGGACGGTCCAGCAGATGGTGCTCGGACTCGTCGCCGGTGACCCACTTCTCAATGAAGGGATAGGCGCCCATCACACTGAACAGCAGACCCATCAGCAGGGCACCGGGCAGGAACACGTTCCACGACCACGTGGTCGGACCGATGTGCCACTCCCAGTTCGGCATGATGCGGACCGCACCCTCGACCCAGCCCATGTACCAGTCCGGCTGCGAGCCGGCAGACACCTGGGCCGGGTTGTACGGGCCGACCGTCCACACCGGATTGATCTGGGCCAGGGCGCCCAAGAGGATGATCACGCCGAAGACGATGAAGAAGAAGCCACCCGCCTTCGCCATGTAGACCGGGAACAGGGGGAAGCCGACGACGTTCTTCTCCGTACGACCCGGGCCGGGGAACTGCGTGTGCTTGTGGTAGACCACGAGCGCCAGGTGAGCCGCGACCAGTCCCAGGATGAGCCCGGGAATCAGCAGGATGTGGGCCATGTAGAGGCGCGGGATGATGATGTCGCCGGGATATTCGCCACCGAAGACGAAGAACTCCGCCCACGTACCGATCAGCGGAACAGAGCGGACCAGACCGTCGACGAATCGGAGGCCGGTGCCCGACAGCAGATCGTCGGGCAGGGAGTAGCCGGCGAATCCCTCGATCATGCCGATGGAGATCAGGCCGACACCCAACATCCAGTTGAGCTCGCGGGGCTTGCGGAAGGCGCCGGTGAAGAACACGCGCAGCATGTGGGCAAACATGGCCGCCACGAACAGCAGCGCACCCCAGTGGTGCATCTGGCGCATCAGCAGCCCGCCGCGGACGTCGAACGAGATGTCCAGGGTTGAGGCGTACGCCTCGGACATCGCCAGGCCCTTGAGCAACTGGTACGACCCGTCGTACTCCACCTCACCCATGGAGGGCTTGAACCACAGCGTCAGGAAGACACCGGTGATCAGACACACCAGGAAGGAGTAGAGGGCGATCTCGCCGAGCAGGAAGGACCAGTGGTCGGGGAACACCTTGCGCAGGTTCTTGCGTCCCAGGGCGGCAAGGCCGAGACGCTCGTCGGCCCAGGCTGCCGGTCCGGCGGCGGCCTTCATCACCATGCCCGGCTTGCGGGGAGTCGGCTGCGACTCGACCGACGGATCCGCCTCACGGACGGTGCTGGCCGGTTTCGCCATCAGTTGTCACCCTTCTTGTAGTCCTTGGTCGAGTCCCGCTCGAAGTAGCTGGGGCCGACCGGGACGGTGAAGTCGCTGGTCGCGTACAGATAGCCCTCGGCATCCACCGCGATCGGCAGCTGGGGGAGTGAGCGCGCGGCCGGCCCGAAGACGACGACACCGGAATCGCCCAGGTCGAAGGTCGACTGGTGGCAGGGGCACAGCAGATGGTGGGTCTGCTGCTCCCACAGGGAGATGGGGCAACCGACGTGGGTGCAGATCTTCGAGTACGCCAGGATGCCGCCCACCTGCCACTCGCGGCGGCTCTCGGGCACCTTGATCCTGCTCGGCTCCATCCGTACGAGAACCAGCGCGGCCTTGGCCTTCTCGCCCTGGAGTTCGTGACCCTCAAGGTCCTGCAAGTTCTCGGGCTCGGCATTGACCAACTGCCCGATCCGCAGGTCGGCGGCCTTGACCCGCTTGTAGGTGACGTCGTTGACGATGTAGACACCCGGATCCTTCTCGGCGCGCTTGGTGCCCCAGATCGTCTTCTCCAGCGTCTCCCCGATCCGGGTCGGAGTCGGCCATTCGCCCAGGTCGGCGAGGGTGACCAGCGCCGGAACGGCGAGGATGCCCAACGCACCCAGCAGGCTGCGACCGACGAGCTTGCGCCGGGTGATCGCCGAATCGGCAATGCCTTTGTCGATCTCGGCGAGAGTGGCGTTGCGGTCCTCATCACTCGAATGGGCCGGATGGCGCTCCTCGACGATCTCCTCGTCGTTCATCAGTTGGCGGGCCCAGTGGACCGCACCGACGCCGATCGACAGGACGGCGATGCCCAGGGTCAGGCCGAGCCCGACGTGCTGGGCGTTGGCGTAGAACGAACCGAACTTGACGTACATCTCCCGAGGCACGGCGAAATAGATCACCACAAAGGCAATGGCCAGCACCGGGACAAGGGCGAACAGCGCGGTGACCTGCAGCTCGGCCCGGCGGGCGAGGCCTTCGTCGACATCGGTGGGCCGGGGACGATGTTCCTCCAGGCCGGGATCGGGCAACGGATGCCGGTCGTCCACCACGTTCACCGAGGGGGCGTCGGTGCCACCTGCGGCGTTCTGGTGGTCATTGGTGGTCACTTGGCTCGTACCCCCTTGGCGGCGATCCAGACGGCGAAGCCGACCAGCACGCCGATTCCGACGATCCAGGCCAGTGCACCCTCGGGAACCGGGCCCAGTGCCCCGAGCGAGAAGCCGCCGTCGTTGGGCCGGTCCTCCAGGGAGTTCAGGTAGGCGATGATCTC
>JAKDKP010000379.1 GCA_030453285.1 Propionibacteriales bacterium | reverse complement strand
GAGCTGGTCGAACTGTTCGGCAAGGACCTCTATGACTATGACGTGTACAGCGTCTGTGGCCTGATGGCCAAGGAGCTCAACCGGGTGCCGATCGCCGGGTCGGTGGTGCGCTTCGAAGGGCTCGAGCTCGTCGCCGAGCGGGTCGTGGGGCGTCGCAACAGGATCAGTACCGTGCTGGTGTCCTCGTTGGAGGACGACCATGATGATGAGGATCGGGGCATCGCCGCGGCCACCCGTCTGGCCGCGCAGTCGTCGGTCGGCCCTCAGTTGTCGGGCGGTCAGGAATCCGGATCGGCACCCACGTCCAGCTCAGCAGACAGGGATTGATCATGGAACCCACCGCCCCCGCGACGAATCTCGGCGGCAAGGCCGACGGCTTCGTCTCCGGCTTCGCCTGTTTCGTCGGCCGCCCCAACGCAGGCAAGTCGACGTTGACCAATGCGCTGGTCGGTACGAAGATCGCCATCGCCTCGTCCAAACCGCAGACCACCCGGCATGCGGTTCGCGGGATCGTGCACGAGCCGACGGCGCAACTGGTGCTGATCGACACCCCCGGCCTGCACAAGCCACGAACCCTGCTGGGCGAACGACTCAACGACCTGGTCCGTACGACCTGGGCCGAGGTCGACGTGGTGGGGGTCTGCCTGCCCGCCAATCAGCGGATCGGACCGGGCGACACCTACCTGGTCAGTGAGATCGCCCAACTCCGCAAGCGGCCGGTGCTGGTGGCGTTGGCCACCAAGTCCGATCTCGTCTCCCCGGAACGGATGCGGCAGCACCTGCTGTCGATCGCTGCGCTGGAAGAGAAGCTCGACATCGCCTGGGCCCACATCATCCCGGTGTCGGCGACCACCGACGACCAGGTCGAACTGGTCAAGGAGAAGTTGATCAGTCTTCTGCCGCCGGGCCCGCCGTACTATCCCGACGGGGAGATCACCGACGAACCGAACGAGACCCTGGTCGCCGAACTCGTCCGCGAGGCCGCCCTCGAACTGGTCCGCGAGGAGCTGCCGCACTCGCTGGCGGTCACGATCGAGGAGATGGGATTGCGCCAGGGACGACCCGACAACAAGCCGCTACTCGACATCTACGTCAATCTGATCGTCGAACGGGACTCCCAGAAGGGCATCATGATCGGCCACAAGGGGGCCCGGCTGAAGGAGATCGGCGCCGCCGCACGGCAACAGATCGAGGCGTTGCTGGGCACGCCGGTCTATCTCGACCTGCGGATCAAGGTGCTCAAGGAGTGGCAGCGCGACACCAAGCATCTCAACCGGCTGGGCTTCTGAGCCCCGGCAGCGGACTGTCCTGGGCACCGTTGTGGGCCGAAGACCGCACGTCCGCCCCGCGACTGTCAGGATGGGGTCATGTCCGAGCTGAATGATCAGGAACATCGCGATGAGGTGCTGCGCCGCGCGCAGACCATCGCCCACCCCGCTGCCGGCGTGCAGCCACGGCCGGCGGAGGACCGCATCGCGCCCCATGTGATCGTGCTCTTCGGGGCCACCGGTGACCTCGCACGCCGCAAACTGCTGCCCGGCCTGGCGCACCTGACGGTGTCGAAGCTGGCCCCCGACATTCGGGTGATCGGTAGTTCCCTGGAGGACATCGACAACGAGGAGTTCCGCCGGCTGGCCCGCGCGGCGATCGACGAGTTCGGTGATGATCGGCTCACCGAGGAGCAGTGGCAGGACTTCGCCGAACGACTGACCTACGTTCCCCAGCCGGCCGGTGCGGCCAGGCTGCAGGAAACGGTGCACCAGGCCGAACGGCTGCTGGGGGAGGGCACTCGGCGCCTGCACTACCTGAGCGTGCCGCCCCGGGCCGCCGCCACGGTGATCGACATGCTGGCCGAGGCCGACCTCGTCGAACGGTCGGGGGTGATCATGGAGAAGCCCTTCGGCACCGACCTGGAGAGCGCGATAGCTCTCAACGAGCGGTTGCACGAGACGTTCGCCGAAGACCAGATCTTCCGCATTGATCACTTCCTGGGCAAGGAGGCCGCCCAGAACATCCTTGCCTTCCGGTTCGCCAACGGCCTGTTCGAGCCGATCTGGAACCGCAACTTCATCGACCACATCCAGATCGACGTACCGGAGTCGCTCGGGCTCGACCAACGGGCTGCCTTCTACGAGCCGACCGGGGCCTACAAGGACATGGTCGTCACCCACCTCTTCCAGATCCTCGCGTTCGTGGCGATGGAGCCGCCCACGGCTCTGGAGCCGATGCCGATCAGTGAGGAGAAGAACAAGGTCTTCCGGTCGATGGAGCCGATTCGCCCCTGGGAGGTCGTTCGCGGCCAGTACGCCGGCTATCGCGAGGAGGAGGGTGTCGCGCGGGACTCCGACACCGAGACCTTCATCGCCCTGCGCGTGCGCATCGACAACTGGCGGTGGGCCGGCGTGCCGATCTACCTGCGGACCGGCAAACGGATGGCCGAGGGCATGCGGATCGTCTCCATCGCCTTCTCCGAGGCACCCAAGTCGATGTTTCCGCAAGGATCCGGTGTCGGAGGGATGGGCCCGGACCACCTCACCTTCGATCTGGCCGACGAGTCCAAGGTGTCGCTGTCCTTCTACGGCAAGCGACCCGGCCCCGGATTCAAGCTGGACAAGATGTCCATGCAGTTCTCCACCGCCGAGACGACCGCCAGCAAGGACGCCCTGGAGGCGTACGAGCGGTTGATCATGGATGCGATGCACGGGGACCACACCCTGTTCACCACCGCCGAGGGCATCGAGAGTCTGTGGGCCAAGTCCGCACCGCTGCTGGAGGATCCGCCGCCGGCGAAGTCGTACCAGCCCGGGAGCTGGGGGCCGAATGCGGTGCACCAGATGATCGCCCCGCACGCCTGGCGATTGCCGTTCGAACGTGGGTGGCGCGAGTGAGTCGATGCCAGGTCCCCCCCCGGATCGGTCAGGTCGGGATCGGTCGTCTTGATTCGTGGGGAGGGTCGCGCATCGGGCGAGGAGTGGGTAGTGTGCCCGACATGGCACGTGTTCTCCTCCTTGGCTGCCGCAGCGAGGCCCACTGATCGGGCTCGACTCTCGCTGCGGAGTTCGTGATGCCCGGGCCCGGCCACCGATCACACCAGCGAGGAACACGAGATGAGCAGCAACACCTTCGGCACCCGACCACAGACGGTGCCCATCCAGCAGCCCAGCCCCATGCCTTTCCAGCGTTACAGCGCTTTCCAACCCGTCGACGTGCCCGACCGCACCTGGCCGGCCGCCAAGATCACCCATGCTCCGCGTTGGCTGTCGACCGACCTGCGCGACGGCAATCAGGCGCTGATCGATCCGATGACGCCGGCCCGCAAGCGGCGAATGTTCGATCTGCTCGTCGCCATGGGTTACAAGGAGATCGAGATCGGCTTCCCGTCGGCAAGCCAGACCGACTTCGACTTCGTCCGGCAGTTGATCGCCTCCGACGCCATTCCCGACGACGTCACGGTCTCGGTGCTGACCCAGGCACGGGAAGACCTGATCGAACGCACCGCGGAATCCTTGCAGGGGGCGAAGACCGCCACCATCCACCTGTACAACGCAACCGCCGAGCTGTTCCGGCGCGTCGTGTTCGGCATGGATGAAGCCGAATGCCTGGCGATGGCCACCCGCGGCACCGAGTTGATCATGATGT
>JAKDKP010000378.1 GCA_030453285.1 Propionibacteriales bacterium | reverse complement strand
CGCCGTGTACATGGACTGACCGTGTACGAAGACTGATGGTGGGAGGAGGTGGGACGATGATCACCCTGGACGATCTGGCACCGGATGAGGTGACGCGCAGCACCGCGGTCGGTGAGCGGCTGCTGGCGACCGCCGAGGAACTCTTCTATCGCGAGGGCATCGGCCGGATCGGGGTGGATCGTCTGGCCGACGAGGCCGGAGTCACCAAACGCACGCTGTACCAGCGGTTCGGATCCAAGGACGGGCTGATCACCGCCTACCTCGAACGTCGCCGCCACCGCTGGCAGTCACACCTGCTGGACCGGTTGATGGCCGAGTCCCCGGCCACGGCCGTTGATGCCATCGCGGTGGTGTTCGCGGTTGCGGAGCAGTGGGCCGAGCAGAACACCCGTGGCTGCGCATTCGTGAACGCCTGGGTGGAGCTGTCGCCGACCGCGCCGCCGGCGCTGGCGGTGATCCGCGCCGAGAAGTCGTGGATGCAGCAGGTCTTCGGTCGGGTGGTCGGTGACGACGACCTGGGCGTACGGATCCATCTGTTGTACGAGGGAGCTCAGGTTCTTCGTACGACGATGGAGAAGGTGGACGCGTTCGAGCAGGCGGGCAGGATGGCCCAGGATCTCGTACGGGTCAACGCAGGTTGAGAAAACTCAGGTGGCATAACGGTTGGTGAACGCCAGGGCGACGTTGGCTCCGCCGAATCCGAAGGAGTTGTTGATCGCCGCCAGATCGCCGTCGGGCAGTTCTCGCACCGAGGTCGCGATGTCGATGCCCAGTCCCTCCTCGAGGTTGTCGAGGTTGATCGTCGGCGGTACGGAACGGTCCCGCAGGGCGAGCACGGTGGCCAGCGACTCGATGGCCCCGGCACCCCCGAGCAGGTGGCCGGTCATCGATTTCGTGCCGGTGACCACACAGGTGTCGGTGGCCTCACCCAGCGCGATCCGGATCGATTTCGCCTCGGTGGTGTCACCGGCCTGGGTCGAGGTGGCGTGCGCGTTGATGTGGGTGATGTCGGACGGTCGGAGATCGGCCTCGCGCAGGGCCTTGGTCATCGCCGAGGCCTGGGCCGAGCCACTCGGGTCGGGTTGGACCATGTCGTGGGCGTCGTTGGAGATACCGGCCCCAGCCAGCTCGCCGTAGATCGTGGCGCTGCGGGCTTGCGCGTGTTCGAGGGTTTCGATCACGAACAGCACCGATCCCTCGCCCAGCACGAAACCGTCGCGGTCGGTGTCCCACGGACGCGAGGCACGCTCGGGCTCGTCGTTGCGGCGGCTGAGGGCCTGCATCTGACCGAAGGAGGCGACCGGCAGCGGATGGATGACGCCCTCGGTGCCGCCGACCACGGCCACGTCGGCGCGACCGAGTCGCAGCATGTCGAGACCGAGCGCGATGCCCTCGTTGGCCGAGGCACATGCCGACACCGGTGTGTGCGCGCCGGCCTTGGCCTTCAACCGGAGACCGATCGAGCCGGCAGCCGAATTCGCCATCAGCATGGGGATCGAAAAGGGGGAAACACGCCGGACGCCCTTGTCTGTCAGGGTCTCCCAGGAGTTGATCAAGGTGCCGAGACCGCCGATGCCGGTGGCGACACAGACGCCGAGCCGTTCGGGATCGATCGGGTTGTCCTCGCCGAAGCCGTACCCGGCGTCGGTCCACGCCTCCAGGCAGGCGATGGTGGCGAGCTGGGTGTTGCGGTCCATCCGGCGGGCCTGGACCCGGTCCAGCAGGCTGACCGGATCCACCTTGACGCTGGCGGCGATCTTGGCCGGGAGCTCGAGCTCGTCGACCCACGGCTGGTCGATGCGCGTGACACCGGACTGGCCAGCGAGCATGGCACGCCACGTGCTGGCAACGTCCTCACCCAGAGGCGTGATGCCACCGATTCCGGTGATCACGACGGTGGTGCTGCTCATGACGAACCTTTCCCTGGAGACCTGAGGCGAAGCGGCGCCAGAAGCGCGCGCGGTGGCCTGATTTCGTACGGCCACGGTAACGCGAACCGCGTCGCCCGCGCCGCCGGGCCCTGCTGGGCCCGAGCAGCGGCGGGTGCTGTGCGCCGTCGTACGGTGATGCTGGCCGACTCAGCCCTGGGCGCGCTCGATGTAGGCCACGGCGTCGCCGACGGTGCGGAGGTTCTTGGCCTCCTCGTCGGGGATGGAGACCGAGAACTTGTTCTCGGCGGCGTAGATGATCTCGACCATCGACAGCGAGTCGACGTCCAGGTCGTCGGTGAACGACTTGTCCAGTTGCACGTCGTCGTTGGGGACGCCGGCAACCTCGTTCACGATCTCGGCCAGATCGGTGCGGATCTCTTCGGTGGTGGCCATGTGATGCTCCTTGTGTCTGACGCAGGTGCCCTGCGTGTTGTGTTGTCGGTACGAGGTGCGTACCACCCAGGGCCCGTACGGGACCGGGAGTCTGTGGGTCAGGCCGCGGGGCCGTCGTCGGGTGCGGACTCGGCGCTGTGACGAGTGATCTCGCCGCCGTGCCGCGAGACGAATTCACGAGCCTCGCCGAGCTGCTCGGGGGTGTTCAGGGCAAACAGGTCGACGCCCCGGAGATTGCGCTTGGCGATGCCGGTCAGCGTGCCGGCGGGCATCACCTCCAGTAGCCCGGTGACGCCGAGGTCGGCCATGGTTGCCATGCACAGGTCCCACCGGACGGGATTCGCCACCTGGCCGACGATGCGGCGAACCACCTCCGCGCCGTCGGCCACCTGCTGACCGTCAGCATTGGACAGCAGTCGGGTCCGCGGGTCGGCGGCTTGCAGGGTGTCGGCCAGGGTCGCCAGTTGGGTGACGGCCGGCGCCATGTGTTTGGTGTGGAAGGCGCCGGCGACGCTCAGTGGGATGACTCGTGCCCTGGTCGGTGGGTTCTCGGCGAGCGCGGCCAGCTCTTCTCCGGTGCCGGCGGCGACGATCTGTCCCTTGCCATTGTTGTTGGCGGCCGTGAGTCCGGTCTCGGCGATCCTGGCGAGCACCTCGGCGGGGTCACCGCCGATCACCGCACTCATCGAGGTGGGCCGGGCAGCGCTGGCCTCGGCCATCCTGCGCCCACGCTCGGCCACCAGCGTCATGGCGTCGGTGTCGTTCAAGGTGCCGACCACGGCGGCGGCGGTGATCTCACCAACGCTGTGTCCGGCCACCACACCGACGCTGTCGAGATCGTCGGGTGTGGGCAGCAGGGAGCGGGTGGCGATCAGGCCCGCGGCGACCAGCAACGGCTGGGCCACCGCGGTGTCGCGAATGGTGTCCTCGTCGGCCTCGGTGCCGAACTGCGCAAGATCAAGACCGGCCGCTGCAGAGTACGCGGTGAGTTGCTCGGCGATGACCGAATCGGCCAACCACGGAGTGAGGAAACCGGGCTTCTGGGCACCCTGTCCGGGGGCAACGATCGCAAGCACGGGGTCCACTCTGTCGTGACATCGTCGTGACACACCGGTCGCGACATCACCAATCTCCGAGCGGCCCGTTGTCACATTCCCACAAACGGCCTCTCACCGAGATGGCGCCGAACCCCCTCGGCACGTGGCAGCTCGCTCCTTTGGCACGTGGCGGGCGGAGTTGTGGCCCGGCGGGCGGAAATGCGCCCGCCGGGTGTGGGAACTGCCCGCCACGTCGGAGTACGTACGGGGCGGCAGGGC
>JAKDKP010000377.1 GCA_030453285.1 Propionibacteriales bacterium | reverse complement strand
CCAGGGGCCGGGATGGTGGGACATGAGGTCGTTGGGCCGCGGATTCGGTGCGCTCTGGGGCGCCAATGCTGCCTCGAACCTGGCCGACGGGCTGGCTTTCGTCGCCATGTCGCTGCTGGCCGCCTCGCTCACCGGTGATCCACGGTGGGTCGCTGGACTGGCGACGACGTACGCACTCGTCCGGCTCCTGGTGGCGCTGCCGGTCGGCGTGTGGGTGGACCGCGTCGACCGTCGAAGCATCCTGGTCGCGGCCAATCTGCTGCGCGGTCTGGTGGTGCTCCTGCTGGGTGTCGTCCTGCACGGCGGGTTGGGTTCGCTCCTGGTCCTCTATGTGGCTTTTGCGCTCGTCGGGGCGCTCGAGAGTGCTGCGGACAATGCCGCGCTGGCACTGGTGCCATCGATCGTCGGGAGCGGTGATCTTGATCATGCCAACGGGCGCATCTCTGCCACGCAGCTACTGGCCGATGAGTTCATCGGTCCGCCCCTGGGAGGGCTTCTGTTCGCCGTGTCGATGGCGGCCCCGGTCTTGGCGATGGGTGGCCTGTGGGCGGTGGCTGGGCTACTGGCGCTCGCGGTGCCGACGGGGCTCGGAGCGGTGGCAGATGCTGCGGCTCCGCCGGTGCGTCGTTCTCTGCTGCGGGAGGCGGCAGACGGCGTACGTTGGCTCGCCACGGATCGGATCGTTGGCGGTCTCGCGCTGATCGGCGGGGCAGCCAGTGTGGGCTACATGTTGCCGTTTTCGATCCTGGTCCTCTTTGCCGAGGACCGGTTGGGTGTGGACGAGTTCGGGTTCGGGTTGATCCTGGCCGTATCGGCGTTGGGCGGGCTGGTCGGTTCGTTCAGCACTGCCCGGATCCGGGCACGGATCGGCTATCGGTGGACCATCGTGTGCTGTCTGTTCGTCGGTGCCGGGGCATTGTTCGGCTTGTCCCTCTCGACGAGCGGCATGGCCGCTGCTGGCCTGCTGGCGGTCTACATCTGCCATGCCACGGTGTGGGGAATCTGTGTCGCCTCGCTCCGTCAGCGTCTGGTGCCCGAGGCGCTCCGGGGCAGGGTGAACGCGGCGACCAGAGTCGTCGGACTGATCGGTCTGGTGATCGGATCGGCCTTGGGTGGCTTCCTGGCGGTGATCGACCTCGCGCTGCCCGTGGCGGTCGGGGGAGTCGTCTTCGTGCTGTGCGCAGTGGGGACGTTGATCATCCTGCGTGCTGGCGACGGTGTCGTGGATACGACGCCGGTGTGAGGTGCTGCCTGCTGCCCGCTGTCTGCTCGGGGGCGGGCCGGGGCTCAGTCCTGCTCGGCGGGCGCGAGGACGAGACTGATGGAGTTGATGCAGTAGCGGTCGTCGGTCGGGGTGTCGTAGCCCTCGCCGTGGAAGATGTGGCCGAGGTGGGAGTCGCAGGTGGCGCAGCGCACTTCGGTACGCGTCATGCCGAGGCTGTTGTCCTCGATCAAGGTGACCTTGTCGCTGTCCTGCGGGGCGTAGAAGGAGGGCCAGCCGCAGTTGCTGTGGAACTTCGTGGAGCTACGGAAGAGTTCACTGTTGCAGGCCTTGCAGCGATAGACGCCGGTGGTCTCGGTGTCGGTGTATTCGCCGACGAAGGGGGCTTCGGTGCCGCCCTGGCGAAGCACCTGGTACTCCTGTGGGGTGAGACGTTCGCGCCATTGGGCATCGGTCCGGTTCGGCACGCCCACGTCGGTGATGTCGCTCATTGGTCCTCCTGGAGATCGGGCATCCAGCGTACGCTCAACGCCATGGCCACCAAGAAGGTGATGCTCACGATCGGCGAACGTGAGGTCGGACTGTCGAGTCCGGACAAGATCTACTTCGCTGACCTGGGCCTGACCAAGTCCGATGTCATCGACTACTACCGGGCCGTGGGCGACGGCATTCTTGCCGCGCTGCTGGACCGACCCACCACGATGGAGCGCTGGCCGGGTGGCTGGTCGCCGGAGGCGAAGCTCGCCACGCGGGCCGACGGTCACGGCGATGCCTTCTATCAGAAGCGTGCACCGAAAGGGACGCCGGAGTGGGTGACCACGGCGACCATCACGTTTCCTTCCGGCAGGACCGCTGATGAGGTGTGCCCCACCGAGCTGGCGACGATCATCTGGATGGCGAACCTCGGCACGCTCAGGTTTCATCCGTGGCCGGTGCATCGGGAGTCGACCGAGCTGGTGAACCAGTTGCGGATTGATCTTGATCCGCAGCCGGGTACGGACTTCTCCGATGCGGTCCGTGCCGCCGGGTTGCTGCGGGAGATCCTGGACGAGATCGGCATGCCGGGGCACCCCAAGACGAGCGGCGGGCGTGGCCTGCACGTGTTCGTGAACGTGGAGCCGGAGTACGGGTTCGTGGACGCCCGGCATGCGGTGCTGGCGATCGGGCGGGAGCTCGAGCGACGCCTGCCCGGGCAGGTCACCACCAACTGGTGGAAGGAGGAGCGCGGGGAGAAGATCTTCGTCGACTTCAACCAGATGGCCAGGGATCGGACCATCGCGTCGGCGTACTCGATCCGTCCCTGTGCCGAGGCCAGGGTGTCGGCGCCGCTGACCTGGGACGAGGTGCCCGATGCCGACCCGAACGACTTCACCGTGGTGACGATGCCCGGTCGATATGCCGAGCTAGGTGATGTGTGGAAACCGTTCAACGATGCGGATCCGGTGAGTATGGCGCCGGCGCTGGAGATGTACGAGCGCGACGAACGTGATCATGGGGTTGGTGAGATGCCGTACCCGCCGGAGTACCCCAAGATGGCCGGTGAGCCGTCGCGCGTTCAGCCCAGTCGGGCTCGTACGGACTGACCGACGTCTCGACAGCGTCGATCACATACGCAACAGAGCCTTGCCGACGAAGGTGCGGTCCGCGAACGCTCGGTGGGCATCTGCGGCCCGCGCCAGGGGCCAGACTCCACCGACATGCGCCCGTACCTGTCCGGTGGCGCCCAATTCGAGGATGCCCTGCTGCCTCTCGCGACGACGTTCATGCAGGGTCGTCAGGATCGACTGGTCGATCACGGTGACACGCTCGTGGTGTCCGACAGTGTCGGTGAGTGTCCCGCCGGCCGTCCCGTAGCTGATGAAGGTGCCGCCGTCGCGGGTTGCCTCCAGCGCGGCGAATCCGACTTCGCCGCCGACCCCGTCGAACGTGACGGTCGGACGTTGGTCCGGTGTCAGTGTCGAGGCCCAGTCCGGCTGACGGTAGTCAAGCACCACATCGGCCCCGAACTCCTCGGCCAGGCGCCGGCTCTGTTGACGACCTGCTCCGGCCAGCACCATGGCATCGCAGTTCCTGGCCAACTGGATCAGGACCGAGCCGGCACCGCCGGCAGCGGGCAACACGAGGATGGGTGCGTTCGGGGACGGAGGTGCCGTCTCCCACAGGCCCAGGGCTGTCCCGCCGTCGTGCAGCAATGCCATCGCCTGGTCTGTGTCCAGTTCATCGGGGATGGGGATCACCTTCTCGATCGCCGTCACCATGAACTCTGCGTAGGAGGCCGCGGCATCGACCAGCACCCGGCGTCCGGACCAGATGGGATCGACGCCTTCGGTGATCTGATCGACGACACCGGCGCCACCGAGACCGGGGACGTACGGAAGTTGCGGAAGGAAGAGTGGAGGTGCGTTCCCGGCCCTGATGGCGG
>JAKDKP010000376.1 GCA_030453285.1 Propionibacteriales bacterium | reverse complement strand
CAGTTGATCATGGACCCGTCTACCTGTGGACCAGCCCGTACGGCCACCGCTACCGACGCACCCGACTCGGCACCACCGACGACCCACCCGCTCCGAGTCCCTGATCACCATCTGCACAACTGACCACCGCCCCTCCACACCAGGACTGGCGGCATCAGTGCTGTTCACTCACCTGGGTCAGATCATTCCGTAGCCGACCAGCCGGGAAAGCCATCCGCATTGCGCCGACCAAGATCGGATCGCGCTTCCCGCGACGGACGATGCCCACCAGAGCGGGGAGTCACCGGGGAGTCACCATGCGGAGCACCCAGATCGCGAAGTGAGCACGACAAAGGGGACGTCACCATCACTGCGGAAGTCTCCCTGCGACGGTAGGCCATCACAGAAAGGAGCTCCACCACGCCACGTCTGCAGGAACCTTGATCAGGTCGGTGTTCAGCCCCTGTCCAGCCAAGGACGGACCAGGATCGATGGCGCTTCTCGATCTCTGCCCCCGTTGGCACGAGCCAGACGAATAGTGTCGCCCCAGCACGGCTGACGAGGGGCGATCCCGGATCCCGATCCACCAGCCGAGATCGATCAGGCCGGGGCACATCAGCACCGAGTGGGCGCCGTACGACCGACTCCGGCCCCGGCCGTCAACCGCGACCATCAACCGCAGCGCGCGCCCACTCCTGCCACCGACCACCAGTCGCGGCCCGGCCAGCCCGGTCGGTGACGACCTCCACCACCTCGATACCCCGTACGGGCTGACCCAGCAACCCCGGCAGTTGATCTTGATTCGTCACCCGATGATGCCGTACGCCGACGGCGTCACACAGTGCCCCCAGGCCGGTGCCATGTGGAGTGCCGAAGAGACGCTCGAAGCTCTCGGCGTACGCGGCATCTCCGTACTCAAGAGTCGCGAAGATCGAACCCCCGTCATCATTGGCCACCACGATCCGCAGCGCGTCGGGCCGCGGCTCATCGGGTCCGATCACCAAACCATTGCTGTCGTGCACGAAGGTGAGATCACCCATCAACGCCGTGGTCAGCCGCTCCGGATGCGCCATGGCCACCGCCACCGCAGTGGACACGGTGCCATCGATCCCGGACAGTCCACGGTTGGCATGCACCAACGTCCGACGACCGAACCGTGCCAGATCAGCATCCCGTACGGAGTTGGAGGACCCGAGCACCAGCACGTCGTCGACCGCCAGAGAGTTGATCACTGCCTGCGCCGTGTACGCCGGGCCACCATCGGCAGTCAATCGCTCCAACAACACCGCATCAGCTCGCTGCCAATCCGCAAAGAAGTCATGATCAGACAACGCATCAAGATCAACAGCCGACACCACCCGGTCGGCGCGTTGCTGCGGATCGATCCACTCCGGATGCGGCGCCACCACGGTCAGCTCGACATCCGAACGCCCCAGCAGGCGCTGCACCGGCCTGGACAGCGTCGGGTGGCCAACCATGATCACCGCATCAATGCGCTCGGCCAATGAGGTCCCGAGCAGCAACCGATGCGTACTGATCGCGGTCCGCCCGTGTCGGGCATTGCTCGACGGTTCGGCCAGCAACGGCACCCCCGCCCGATCGGCAAGCTCGGCAACGGCATGCCCCTGCTCAACCGGCAGGTCTCCGGCCACGATCACAGTACCCGTCGTCACCGTCAGGGGCGTCGGCAGAGGCGCCGGCACGACGCCTGCCACCGGGGCCAGCTCAGGCAACTGCACCTCCGGCAGCCCCTCACCACCGGAGGTGAGTGGATCGATGAGTTCAACGTTCAGGTGCACCGGACCCGGCACGCTCCCCCGACTCCCCAGCGCCAGGTGGATCAGCCGATCAACCCCGTACGCCCACGCCCGCTGATCATCGTCCCGAGCGCTGATCCGCGCCGCTCCCCTGATGTGCTGACCAAAGAGCCCCACCTGCTCCGTCGTCTGATTGGCACCAGTGTTGATCATGGTCACCGGACGGTTGGCGCTGATCACCACCACCGGAATTCCACTGTGAAACGCCTCCATCACGGCCGGCATCAGATTGCCGACCGCCGTGCCCGAGGTCGTGATCACCGGCACGGCCCGACCCGTCGCCTTGGCCAACCCCAGGGCGGTGAACCCCGCACTGCGTTCATCAATGCGCACGTGCAGCCGGATCCGATCCCGCACCTGCCACAGGGCATACGCCAGCGGGGCACTGCGCGATCCCGGCGCCAGCACCGCGTCGGTGACGCCACGAGCCAGCAGGGTGGCGATGATCGTTCCGGCCGCACGCTCGGACGGGTTGCTCATCGTGCCCCCATCGTCGCCATGAGTCGAGCCTGCCAGAACTCCTGACGCTCCGGCGCAGCGGCCAGCTCACGTACACGCTGCTCGCTCACCCCCACCGGCCGGACGGGCATCTCCCCTCCGACGGCGACCAGCGGATCATCGGTGACGTCGGCGGCCAACAGGCGCCCCGTGTCCAGGCCGCAGGCGTAGGGCAGCTCCGGCAACGCAGCCGCCAAGGCGATCCCGGCGGCCAACCCGACCGACGACTCCAAGGCCGACGAGACGACCACCGGAATCGGCAGCCGCTCGGCGAGCTCAAGGCAGGCCGCCACACCTCCCAGCGGCTGCACTTTGAGCACGGCAACGTCGGCTGCCTCCAGTTCGACCACCCGCCAGGGATCGTCGCTGCGCCGGATCGACTCATCGGCAGCGATCAGCACCTCGACCCCACGACGGGCCAGCCGCCGGCGCACCTCGGCGAGGTCGGTGACGGCCAGGCAGGGTTGCTCCACGTACTCCAACCCTTCGCGCGCCAGCCGCACCAGCCGCCGCTCCGCCTCGTCCACCGACCAGGCCCCGTTGGCATCCACCCGCACCCGTCCACCCTCACCGAGCGCATCGGCCACCGCCTCGATTCTGGCCAGGTCGTCGGCCTCGGACTGTCCCGGCTCGGCGATCTTGATCTTGGCGGTACGGCAACCGGACGCGGCCGCCATCGCGTGTGCCCGATCCGGACCCACTGCAGGAATCGTGCAGTTCACCGGCACCCGATCTCGTTGCACCACCGGCCGCGGCCCCTCGGCCCACTCCCGGCAGGCCAGCCACCAGGGTCGCAGTTCCGATCCCGCGTAGTCGAGGAACGGACTCCATTCGGCCCACCCGTTCGGACCACACACCAGCATCAACTCGCGTTCGGTGATGCCACGGAACCGGACGTTCATCGGCAGGGTGACGATCCGGGTCTCAAGCATGGCCACCACCCTAGAGGCAGCGCTCGACCACCAGGCTGCGCTCGACCCCACCATCGGCCATGCCAGACTGGGAGCGCTTGTCGACAGGAGGACCCCGTGACGCACTTCTCGTTGACCGGTGGTGCGGCGATCGAGTCGGCCCTGGCCACGGCGCTGGCCGGTGGCCCACCCATTGCCCCACTGCCCCACACGGATCCGTCGGCCCCCCAGAACCGTGGTGTCCTGGCGATGCTGCGCGCCGCGGAAGAATCCGGGCACCCGGGATCGGGCCCAGAGCTGCTGACCGACTGCGCTGCCGTCGTCGCAACCTCGGGCAGTACGGGCACTCCGAAGGGTGTGCTGCTCTCCCGCGCCGCCATCCGCGCCGCGGTCTCGGCCACCCATGAACGCCTCGGCGGGCCAGGGGATTGGGTGCTGGTGCTGCCG
>JAKDKP010000375.1 GCA_030453285.1 Propionibacteriales bacterium | reverse complement strand
CGCCGAGGTGGGGCTGCTCACGGTGGAGTTCGCGCGCCGAACCGGACGCACCGGACCCGGTGCGGGGCGTCCCGCCAAGCTCTACCGGCGCAGCGACACCGCCATCGCCGTGCAGTTGCCCGAGCGCTCCTACGAGGTGGCGGGTCAGTTGCTCGCCGAGGCCGTCGACGAAGCCGAAGCCACCGGTGAGTCACCCCGTACGGTGCTCCGTCGCCGGGCCGGCGAATTCGGCCGCGCCCTCGGCGTCGACACCGAACCAACCGACGACGGCGTACTGGCCACCCTCGGCCGCTGCGGCTACGAACCGCGAACCGACGGCGACGACATCGTGCTGGCCAACTGCCCGTTCCACGACCTGGCCGCCCGGCACACGCAACTTGTCTGTGGGATGAACCTCGGTCTGGTCACCGGTCTGCTCGAGGGCGCCAACTGCGCAGACCGACAGGCTCGTCTGGTGCCCCACGAACAGCACTGCTGCGTACGGATTGAACGAGCCGGCTAGGCGGATGGGACGGCTCAGCGGCGGCGCGGACACACCGTCAGATCGCCCTGGACGAATCCGGCATCACAGTCGAACTTCTCCTTGATCGCCTTGAGTACCACCGGGGGTTGCCCCTTCAGCGCGAACCACGACTTGTCCCAGACCAGCCAATCGGTGTCGGCCTCGGTCAGACAGGTCAGATTTTCTCGCCAGGCAAGGGTGCCTTCCTGCTTCTTCGTGGTACGGCTTCGCTGCAGGAAGACGTTGGTGGGGAACCGGCAGGTGGTGGGGTTGCGCAGGGTGTAGTTCCGGTCACCGAAGGTCAGATAGGTGACCGTGGCGGTCGGGCCGATCCTCTTCCGTACGGCCTCGGCCTGCTCGACGTAATCTGCGGTCCGTCTGGCGTGGCTCACGTTGGTGGTGTTCGACGTCTGACGCATGCTGATCGTCCACGCCGAGCCGGGAAGATTGGGCGGCAGGGCAGCGAGAACCACCAAGCTCGCCGCGATCACCGGCTGCGCCGCTCCGCGCCGGGACCGGTCGCCCACGGCGCGGATCGATCGGGCCTGCACGACTGCAGCCACACCGGCGATGAGCAGTGCGACGACGAACAGTGCCACCTTGTTGTCGACTCGCCACGTCGCAGGGGTGTTCAGCAGCACGGCACCGATGACGGTCAGCACGGCGACCGACGCCTGCCACCCACGGCTCCGCAGTATCGGCAGCAGAGCCAGCGCAGCCACCACGGGCACGGCCGGCACATGGTAGATGTAGAACTGGTTCTGCACCGGGGCTGGAACCCACGCCAGGACCATGATCAACAACGCCAACACTCCATCACGTCGACCGAGCCTGATCGCGGCCGCCGGGAACAGGATCAGCACCGGCCACAACCAGGCTGCATTGCCGATCAGCTCCCCAGTGAGGGCCACCCGGTCGAGCGGCGGTCGGTCTGGCTGAATGGTCGAGCTGTCGAAGAACCATCCGATCTCGTGCGGCCAGACGGTGGCCAGCGCAACGATCCAGGCGATGCCCGCCACCACGGCTGCGCCGGTCGACCACCAGCAGCGCCGCCGATCCAGCCGCCACAGCACCAGCAGGCCGATCATCGCGGTGGGCAGGGTGATGACCTTGATCACCGCCGCCACTGCAAACAGCACTCCCCCGACCACCGGGCCGATGCGTCCGCCGGGCCGACCGAGCAGCGCTACGCCGACACCGGCGACCGTGACCGGGACAGCCAACCAGTCCGGTTCGAAGGTGATTCCCGGACTCAGCAGCAACGTGGCTGCCGCGACGACGACCGCCACCGGCAGGGCCCAGTCCGGCCAGCGGCGACGCACGCCCGCCCACAACAGCGCCGAAGCGGCCGTGACGATCATGATCGACTCGACCCGCAGAACCATCTCGTACGAGGTGATGCCGCGCCGCAGCGCTTCGGCCGGAAGCGCGATGACCGACATCAACAACCGATACATCAGCGGTCGATGGGTGAACGTGTCGGCCGGCGACCGCATCGACGTCCACTGCGAACCCAGCTCGTACCGGATGTCACCATTGACGCCGTATCGCAGGGTCACACCGACCGCCAGCAGTGCACCCAGCACCAGCAGTAGGCGCCCGGCCCGGTGCGCCCTGCCGATGTCAGGCATTGAACTCGAAACTTACCGTCCGCGTGGTGGGGTCGGCCTTGGCGAGCGTTGCTCGTACGGTCTCGCCCAGCGGCAGCTCGGCCCCCTTGATCGTCGCCTCCACCGCAACCTCGGCCACGGTGAGCCGGCCCGACTTCCGATCATCCTCGACGTCGACGACCACACCTTCGAAGCTCTGCCCGACGCGCGGCGCGAGGCGGTAGGCCTCCACCAGATCGACGATCTCCCGCTCGTACTTCTTGGCACGCTGGTCCGAGGACTGCATGAGGGCAGGGATCTCGGGAAGGCTCGAGGTGACCCACTCGGGCACCGCCTCCCCCGCCGACAGCGCCAGGCATGCCTCCAGCGCCCACCGATCCACCAGGCGTCGCAACGGTGCCGTGCAGTGGGCGTAGTCGGCAGCGATCGCCGCGTGCTGGGTCTCGACCGCCGCCTCGTCGACGAAGGCCAGGTATCCTGCGCCGCGGAACAGCATCGTGCAGGCGTTCATCATCGCCGCGTGTGCCGGCTGGGCGGGGTCCAGGCTGCGGACGAAGTCGGGGTACGGAGTCTCCGCCGACCATGTGATGCCGAGCGCCGTGGCCGTCCGGCGCAGGCTGGCCAGCGCCTTGTCCTCGGCGGGCGGCAGGGTCCGCAGGATGCCCGTACGACCTGACAGCATGATGCCGGCGGCGGCCATGCCGGTGAGCAGGGAGATCTGCGCGTTCCACCCCTCGACCGGTAGCGGTGTACGGAAGGCCAATGTCCAGTCGCCGGAGCTGGTGTCGATCTCCTGCTCGGGCAGGTTCAGGCTCACCCCACCACGCGCCTGCTCGGCCTGCTCACGGAGCAGCCCGACCTCCTTGAGCAATTGCAGCGATGCGGTGGCCGAGCCGTCATCGAGCTGGGTCTGGACCTGTTCGTACGTCATCTGCGCACGGCTACGGACCAGGGCCCGCGAGACGGTTGCGGCGGTCTGGTTGCCGTTGGCGTCCAGCTCGATCCGCCACACGCAGGCCGGGCGGACCTGATCGGCGAGCAGGCTGGCGGCGTCCTCCGACAGCTCGGGCGGATGCAGCGGGGTGCGATGGTCGGGGGCGTACAACGTCTGGCCCCGACGCCGGGCCTCGAGGTCGATCGGATCACCGGCGGTGACGAATGCCGCCACGTCGGCGATCGCATACCAGACAAGGAATCCGGCGTCCTGCCGCTCGATGAACACCGCCTGATCAAGGTCACGGGCACCGGGCGGATCGATGGTGACGAACGCCAGTGCGGTCAGATCCTGCTCGGGCAGGCGAGGGTTGGCTGCCGCCTGCACGGCCGCGGCGGTGACTTCGGCGGGGAAGGCGTCGGGCACTGTGAGCTCGGTGCGCAGGGCGGCCAGATTGTCGACCAGAGCGGCCGGGACCTCAGGCCCGACCTCGAGATGGCGTGCCGGCATGTCAGATCCCCGAATCCTCGGTGCGGACCAGGATGCGGCCGCACTCCTCACAACGCAGCACCTCGTCGGCCGCCGCGGCGGCGTAGGTGCGCAGGTCTGCGGCATTGACGTCCAA
>JAKDKP010000374.1 GCA_030453285.1 Propionibacteriales bacterium | reverse complement strand
GCCCCGTACGTCCCCCGGAGGACACCCGATCTGCTGTCGGTGGAGTGCGGGGGTGGGGCCACGTACGACGTCGCCCTACGGTTCCTCAGCGAGGACCCCTGGGAGCGACTGGCCGCCTTGCGTGAGGCGATGCCCGGCCAGTGCCTGCAGATGCTGCTGCGAGGCCGCAACACCGTCGGCTACACCCCGTACCCGACCGAGGTCACGCACGGCTTTGTCGCCGAAGCCGCGGCGACCGGCATCGACATCTTCCGCATCTTTGACGCCTTGAACGACGTGGACCAGATGCGGCCGGCGATCGACGCGGTGCTGCAGACCGATGCGGTGGCCGAGGTGGCGCTGTGCTACACCTCCGACCTGAGCGATCCGGCCGAACAGATCTACACCCTGGATCACTATCTGCGGTTGGCCGACAAGATCGTCGATGCCGGTGCGCACATTCTGGCGATCAAGGACATGGCCGGTCTGCTCCGACCCCCGGCCGCGGTCACGCTGGTCACCGCCCTGCGGGAACGATTCGACCTGCCGGTCCATCTGCACACCCACGACACTGCCGGGGGGCAGGTGGCCACCCTGCTGTCGGCCGTGGCCGCCGGCGTCGACGCGGTCGATGTCGCGAGCGCCCCGATGGCCGGCACCACCAGTCAGCCGCCCGCCTCGGCCCTGGTGGCCGCCCTGATGCACACCGAGCGCGCAACCTCTCTCGACCTGCGCGCGGTGATGGATCTGGAGCCGTACTGGGAGGCGGTCCGGCAGATCTACCACCCGTTCGAGTCCGGACTGCCCAGCCCCACCGGGCGGGTGTACGACCACGAGATCCCCGGTGGCCAGCTCTCCAACCTGCGCCAACAGGCGATCGCCCTCGGGTTGGGCACCAAATTCGAACAGATCGAGGCGATGTACGCCGCCGCCGACAAGATCCTCGGCCGCCCGACGAAGGTCACCCCGTCATCCAAGGTGGTCGGCGATCTCGCCCTGCACCTGGTTGCGGTCGATGCCGTACCAGCCGAGTTCGAGGAGGATCCGGAGAAGTTCGACGTTCCCGATTCGGTGATCGGCTTCCTCGGCGGCGAGCTGGGCACCCCGGCCGGTGGCTGGCCCGAACCGTTCCGCAGCAAGGCGTTGAAGGGTCGCCGAGTCCCGCACCGCGAAGCTGATCTTGATCCGGCCGACGCCGAGCAGTTGACCGTGCCCGGGCGGGAACGTCAGCAGACCCTGAACCGGCTGCTGTTCGGTGAGCCGACCAAGGCGTTCGAGGCCGCCCGCGAGACCTACGGTGATCTTGGCCGCCTGGACACTCGTGACTACCTGTACGGCCTCCAACCCGAGACCGAACACACCGTACGGCTCGAGCGTGGCGTCAGTCTGATCCTCGGACTGGAGGCGATCGGCGAACCGGACGAGAAGGGTGTCCGGATGGTGATGTGCACCCTCAACGGGCAGCTCCGCCCGATGCGGATCCGCGACACCTCGATCCAGGTCGACGTGAAGAGTGCCGAGCGTGCCGATGCCGGCAACTCCGGTCACGTCGGCGCACCGTTTGCCGGTGTGGTGACCACGCAGGTCGCAGCCGGGGACACCGTCGAGGTCGGCCAGACCGTCGCCACCATCGAGGCGATGAAGATGGAGGCCGCCATCACCGCACCCGTGGCCGGCACCGTCGAGCGCCTCGCTCTCCGTGAAGTGCAGCAGGTCGAAGGCGGCGACCTTGTCCTGGTGATCAAGGCCTGACCGGCTGTCGTCACCAACGGGATGGTTCTGGTCCGAGCGGCGCCCACAGAGCTCACTCGTGTCGATGTCGTCCCCCTGGTGACGTCTCGACGCGCTCGTTCCTCGCTTGCTCGGCGGTCGTTGCTGGTGGTGGTGTTTTGACGCGCCCGTTCCTCGTTTGGTCAACGGTGGTGACTGGTGCCGGACCGATGACCGTTCCAGTCGATGGTTGAGCAAGCGACGAGGAACGAGGAGTGCGTCGAAGCCCTCACTGCACCCAGAAGGCGATCAGGTCGGGGATGGGGCGCTGGGCGGCGGCGGCGTTCTGGGCCCACTGCGGGAAGTTGTCGAGCCAGACGATCAGCTCGGTGACCTGATCCTGCTGCGCCGAGGAGACCTGGTCGAGCCCCTGTCGGTAGGCCTCCGCCATGGCCAGCGCGCGCTCATGGTCGTACCAGCCAACGGTGAGATCACGGACCGGCAGCAGATTGATCTCGGTGCTCGTGGTCAGCAGATGATGCAGACCGACGTTGGCGGCGACTCCGCCACGCGCCAGCGCGAAGTCCACCTCGTCAACCTCGTGCGGGCCGAACTGGAGCCGAATCGATCCCCAGGACGATTCCGAGACCAGCGTCTCCAGCAGACGCCAGGCGGCAGGCACACGATCGGGCGCCATGTGGTCACCGGAAAGGAAGTCGGCGATGTCCTGGTCTGTCGGATCGGTGGGGTTGATCACCGGCGCCTCGGGCGACCGCTTGAACAAGGGACCGACCTTGCCGAGCAGCCCGGGCAGCTTGACCGGTGCCGCGGTGGCAAAGTTCTGCTCGGCCAATTCCTGCAGCCGTGGACGCTCCGCGGGATCGGCCCCGTGCAGGTCCAGCATCTCGTCGATGCCGATCGCGTACAGCCGCAGGTCTGCCATGTCAGCACCGTAGCGGCACAGTGTCAGGCAAGGCCATAGGGTGAGCGGGTGGATCCACGTACCCGACGAGTGATTGTCTCCGCCGTCCTGGTCGGACTCGTCGTGATCACCCTGCTGGGTGCCCTGTGGAGTGGACTCGGGTGAACGCCGCTGACCGGAGGCGAGGGTCGGCTCGTGACAGGAGCCGGACCCACCGTGGCGGGCAAGGGGTTGTGGCGTCGCGTAATCTCCCGGGGAGTGTTCAAGCACGAGACCGGATGGAGCAGCTGATGTCAGCTGGTGACCGTGCGGGCCGATGGGGCCTGCGTGTTGCCGCCCTGCTGCTAGTGGCCTGTGCCCTGTCGGTGGGCGCCATTCGACCGGCCCAAGCCGAGGGGGATGTGGCGTTCACGATCACCGACGACCGCATCGGCGAGTCCTCAGGCCTGGCGGCGGACCGGTGCGGGAACCGGTACTGGACGTCGAACGACTCCGGAGACGAGGGAACCGCGTACGCGCTCAACGCCAAGGGCAAGGTGCAGGGGACGCTGACCTTTCCCGCATCGCCGACCGATATCGAGGCTGTCGCGGTCCAGGACTGCAAGTTGTACCTGGCTGACATCGGCGACAACGAGGCCAAGCGCGAGATGATCTCGGTCTATTGGTTCAACGATCCCAAGCCTGGACAGCAGCGCACAGGATTCCGTTCGTACGACTTCACCTACCCCGACGGACCGCACGATGCCGAGGCGTTCATGGTGTCGGACTCCGGCCGCTTCTACGTGGTCACCAAGGAGGCCACCGGCGGCATCTATCGCGCGCCGAGGGAGCTCAGCGTCCAGGGCAGCAACAAGCTGGAACGTGTCGGCGACGCCCCGGCCTTCGTCACCGACGGGGTGATGGTCGGCGACCAGATGGTGCTCCGGACGTACGTGTCGATGGTCGTGCTCGACAAGGGTTACGCCGAGGTCGGCAGCGCCACTCTTCCTCTGCAGCGACAAGGTGAGTCGATCTCGCGGAGCCTCAAGGGTGACCAATTGTTGATCGGCACCGAGGGGTCGCCGGC
>JAKDKP010000373.1 GCA_030453285.1 Propionibacteriales bacterium | reverse complement strand
CAACGATGCCTGGGGACGGGCCCTGCTCGGCCCGGGCGCCCTGCGGTTCCCGCTGCATTCCCAGTGGCACGCCGTCTTCGGGGCCGGTGGTCTGCGACCGGTCGATCACACAGTTGGTCCCTGGCGCGAGCACTGCTGGATCCTTCAACGTCACCGATCGTTGATCGCCGGCTCGGACGCGTAGCCGGACTCGGCCGCCATGGCTCAGACGTAGTACCTCAGACGTAGTACAGGGTGATGGTGGAACCTTTGCGCGCCTTGGCGCCGCCCTCGGGATCGGTGTAGCTGACCACGCCGAGACCGAGGGCGTTGCGTCCGGCGACGGGCTTCTTGATCACCTTGAACCCGGCCTCCTCCATCAGCTTGGTGGCCGCTTCGACGCCCTTGGCGCGGACGCTGGGGACGTCGACGAACGGCATCCCCAGCGACTCGGTGATCGTGATCGTGTCGCCCTTGATGCCTTGGCCGGAGTCGGGCGACTGCGAGACCACCTGCCCTTCGGCGACGGTTTCGCTGTAGCTCTTTTCGACGGTGATCTTGAAGCCGGCATCTTTCAGCTTCTGCTGGGCCTCGCTGGTCTTCTTGCCCTTGTACGAGGTGATCTTGATGGGCTTGGGGCCCTTGGACACGGTCAGGTCGACGGCGGTGTCGCGTCGCACCTGCGTACCCGGCTTGCCCGACATGCTGGTCACGGTCCCCTTGGCGGCCGACTCGTGCCACTTCTCGCTGACCTTGCCAACCTGCAGGCTGGCACTCTCCAGGGCCGCACGGGCATCGTCGAGGGACTGCCCCACCACCATGGGCACGGCAAAGCGTTCGGGTCCCTGGGAGAGGGTGAGTTGCACCTCACCACCAATCCGCAAGGCCTCCCCGGACTCCGGAATGGTCGAGATCACGCGCCCGGCGGGGACGGTCTCGGAGAACTGGTTGTCGACGACGCTGGCGGTCAAGCCTTCGGCGTCGGCGACCGTACGGGCCTCGGCTTCGGTCAGGTTGATCATGGCCGGGGTGGCGACGGTGCGCCCGGCCACGGCCCACCAGCCGGCAGCGCCAGCGACAAGAGTCAGCGACAGCACCACGAGCAGGGCGATCAGACCGCGGCGACGGGCGCGGCGATGGTCCTGTCGCGGCGTGGACTGTTCGACGGGTGTGGCGCCGGATCGTGCCACCGGGTGGGCACCAGTGCGCTTGGCTGGCGTCGGCGTTGCCATCGGGGCGAAGTCGCGTGAAGGACTGCTCGGCGAGATCTGGGTGCGCGGGTTGTAACCGGTCGGCAGCACCTTGCTGCGGACCGGAATACCAGACCCCTCGCTCCACTGGTCGAGTTCGGGAGACAGGTCACGTTCGGGAGACAGGTCACGTTCGGGAGACAGGTCACGTTCGGGAGATAGGGGGCTGGTGGCGGGCCGGGTCTCCAGCGGACCCAGCGGGGCGGCGCTGGAGATCACTTCGGTGAGTTGATCATCGATGTCGACCCCGGCGCGCATTCTGGCGCGGACGGTACGGAGCTGCTGGAGCATGATCCGGGCGTCGCGTGGGCGCTCGTGTGGGTCGCGGGCCGTGGCGGTCTGCACCAGAGCGTCAACGAAGTTGGGGATCCCGGCGACGGCCTCGGACGGCGGAGGCACGTCGTTGTGGACGTGCGCGTACGCGACCTGGATGGGGGAATCGCCGACATGGGGTTTGCGGCCGGTGAGGAGTTCGTACAGCACGATGCCGGCGGAGTAGACGTCGGAGCGGGCATCGGCCCTGCCGCTGGTGACGAGTTCGGGTGGTAGGTAGGAGACGGTCCCGATCAGGAGGCCGGCGGTGGCGGTGGAGGTCTGAGCGCTGATCGCCTTGGCCAGGCCGAAGTCGGCGACCTTGATCTGGTTGCGGTCCGAGATCAGCACGTTCTCGGGCTTGATGTCGCGGTGCACCAGGCCGGCCTCGTGGGCGGCCGCCAGTGCGCAGAGGACGGCTTCGGCGATGGTGAGCGCGCGGACCGCATCCATCGGCCCTTCGTGGCGCATCATCGAACGCAGCGTCCGGCCGTGCACGTACTCCATCACGATGAAGGGACGTCCCTGGTCGACGCCCTGGTCGAAGACCGAGACAACGTTGGGATGGGAGAGTCGGGCTGCGGCGCGTGCCTCGCGATCGAACTTGCGGGTGAAGTCGGCGTCGTCGCCGAGGCCGACGTGCATGACCTTGACTGCGACCGTACGGGTCAGCCGCAGGTCGTTGGCGAGATAGACCGTCGCCATGCCGCCTCGAGCGATGCGTTGGGTGATCTCGTACCGACCCTCCAGGGCATGGCCGACCAAAGGGTCGCTCACGCTGGTCGTCGTCACAACTCGCTCCAAACACGGTGGGGAAGTAGGGCCGTGTCAGGCCTGCTGTGGAGTCTAGGGTGCCCGCACAACCGATGTGAGGAGCGACACGAGGTGTTTCCACAGGCTTCGCGGGCGCCGCCTCGGCTGTCCACAGCCACCGGTGAGCATGTCGGGTCAGTCGATGCGGCCCGCCATCGCGCTGGACGCCTCGGCGTAGCGACGTACGGGGATCCGTCCGGCTTGGCTGGCCAGACGACCGGCGGCGACGGCGTGGTGCATGGCCGCGGCCATCGTTGCCGGCCGTCGAGCCCTGGTCACGGCGGAGGCCAGCAGCACCGCATCGCAGCCCAGTTCCATCGCCAGGGCCGCCTCCGACGCGGTGCCGATACCGGCATCGAGGACCACCGGCACGGACGCATCGGCCACGATCAACTCGATGTTGTGCGGGTTGCGGATCCCCAGTCCGGAGCCGATCGGCGCGCCCAACGGCATCACGGCCGCACACCCGGCATCGGCGAGCTTGCGGGCCAGCACCGGATCGTCATTGGTGTAGGGCAGCACCGTGAAGCCGTCGGCGACCAGTCGTTCGGCGGCGTCGAGGAGTTCGATCGGGTCGGGCAGCAGGGTGACCTCGTCGGCGATCACCTCGAGCTTCACCCAGTTCGTATCCAGGGCTTCGCGAGCCAACTGGGCGACCAGGATGGCCTCGGTCGCGGTGTAGCAGCCTGCCGTGTTCGGCAGCACCTGGATGTCGAGTCGGTCGAGCAGCTCGATCACCGATCCCGCCGCGTTCGGGTCGATCCGACGCATTGCCACGGTGGTCAGTTCGGTGCCGGAGTTGATCAAGGCCTCTTCGAGGACGCCCAGGCTGGGAGCTCCGCCGGTCCCCATGATCAACCTCGACGTGAATGTCCGGTCTGCGATCACCAACGTGTCATTGGCCTCGACAGGCTCAGCCACCCTGCACCGCCGAGACGATCTCGACCCGGGACGCTTCGGACAGGGCCGTGTCGTCCCACAACGCGCGGCGGACCACCTGGTGGTTGTGCGCCACCGCCACGCCTCGCCGCGCATCCACGTCGGGCAGCTCGGCGGCGACCACCGAGCCGAGCGTCGATTCGTCCTCAACCTCACGGACCTCACCGTTGATCAGGATCCACATGCCCCGACCTCCATCCCATGTGCTTCTGTTGCGCTCCGGCTTCCACCCTTGCCGATGAGTCTGACACCCCACGGATTGAACGGGCGCGCGGCCTCGGGCAGCACACCGGTCACGATCAGTTCGGTGATCAGTTGCGCGGTGATCGGCGTGAGCAGCACCCCGTTGCGGTGGTGACCGGTGGCGATCACCAAGCCGCCGATCGGGCTCG
>JAKDKP010000372.1 GCA_030453285.1 Propionibacteriales bacterium | reverse complement strand
CGACAACACGGGGGTCGCACTGGCCGCTTCCGGGCTCGGCGTGGGTGAGGAGGAGAACAGCGTCGGATCGACCGTGGGCGACCCTCCGTCGACCAGCAGGCCGCTGGCGTACAGCACATTGCGACCGGCGGAGGCGAACAGTCCCGAGACCAACCCGCCGACGACCAGCAGCACAACGGCCAGTACGCCGACAGTCGTGGTGACTCGTCTCACCTGTCGCGACACCATGGTTCTCCTCATTTCCGGTTAGGCTCTCCCCCAGTATTCAGACCAGTGCATGGAGAGGTCCCACCAGTGACATCACCGCGTCCCTCGATGAACAAGCCGACAGGGCCCCAGTCCACGTCGGGCAAAGAGCTCAGTGGCCTGACGTTCGACGTCACCATCGAGATCCCCAAGGGCCAGAAGAACAAGTATGAAGTCGATCACAAGACCGGTCGAATCCGGCTCGATCGTACGCTGTTCACCTCCACCCAGTATCCGGCCGACTACGGGTTCATCGAGAACACCCTCGGTCAGGACAGTGACCCGTTGGATGCGCTGGTGCTGGTCTCCGAGCCGACCTTCCCGGGGTGCCTGATCGAGTGCCGAGCGATCGGCATGTTCCGGATGACCGACGAAGCCGGCGGCGACGACAAGGTGTTGTGCGTACCCTCGGCCGACTCACGCCGCGATCACCTCCGTGATCTTGAGGACGTGCACGACTATGTGCTCACCGAGATCGAACATTTCTTCACCGTGTACAAGGACCTCGAGCCGGGTAAGTCGGTCGAGGGGGCGACCTGGGTGGGTCTGGAGGAGGCCGAGCAGGAGATCCGCGCCTCCTACACGCGGCTCAAGGAACACCCGGAGCAGTTGCACTGAACGTGGCGGCACCTGATCGAGGAGTCACTGATCCGCGGCTCGATCCACTGCTGCTGTTGCTGGTTGGAGCCGGCGGAGCGGCCGGCTCCCTGGCTCGTACGGCGTTGGGCACGGCCCTGGCGCATGGCGAGGCGACCACGCTGGTGGTGAACCTCACCGGAGCGGTGGCCATTGGCCTGTTGCTGGGGCTGACCGGCGGTCGCCATCGGCGGCTTTCCGCCCTGCTCGGCACCGGGCTGCTCGGTGGCTGGACCACCTTCTCCGCGGTCAGTCTGACCATGGCCCAGCACGGTACCGGGCTGCTGGTGTGGCTGGCATTCACCGTGATCGGCTCAATCACCCTGGCCTGGAGCGGCCTCCGGCTGGGACGCCTGCTGTCGGGGCGCCGATGATCTGGCTTGCGGTGGGACTCGGCGGCGCGGTCGGCGCCGTGCTGCGCGCCGTCGCTGATCACTTCGGTCGCCGAGGCGACGGTTTCCCGTACGGGATCCTGGTCGCCAATGTGCTGGCCTCCTTCATGCTCGGCCTGGTGACCGGCGCGGTCACCGACCCGTTCTGGGGGCCCTTGCTCGGTCTGGGATTGTGCGGTGCGCTGGGCACCTTCTCGACGTTCGCCATCGACGTCGTGCGGGCTGCCGAGGACGGCCGGGGCGTCTCGGCCCTGATCAACGTGGTGGTCAGTCTCGGTCTGGGTGTCGGCGCCGCCGCGGCGGGGTGGCACCTGGCCCTGGCCTTGGCGTGACAGGATCTCGGCCATGCCCTCGTACGTGATCCTCCCCGAACCTTCGGCCAACCGTGTCTATGCCCAACAGGCAGCGGCGATGACCGCGGCCGAGGTGTCGATCATGGCCGATGATGTCTCCGAGGTCGACACCGTCCCGCTCGGCGGCATCGAGCACGTCCGCCTGACCGCGACGGCGGAGCCGACAACGCTGAGCAGACTGTCCTCGGTGCAGATGGCGTACGAGGATATCGGCGGGCTGCTGCGCCCCTTGGAACTCGACCGGGGGCGGCTGCTCGGGAACGATCTGATCAGCATCCCGAAGTATCAGGGCAAGACCAATGAGCAGTTCACCCAGCTCATGATCAACTGTGCCATCGCCGCCCTGGAACGGGATGCCGAGGGCCAGCTCGACGTGCTGGACCCGATGTGTGGACGTGGCACCACCTTGTCGTGTGCGTGGCGACTGGGCCACAACGCGTACGGCATCGAGGCCGACGTGAAGGCGGTCGAGGCCCACGCCGGATTCCTCAAGACCTATCTGCGCCGCAAGCGCCTCAAGCACACCGCGGCGATGAGCCCGGTCCGCCGGGACGGCAAGAGCCTGGGCAAGCGGTTCGATGCCTCGGTGAACCTGCCAGACCATGATCAACTCAACCTCGGCATCATCACCGGCGACACCAGGCAATCCGCCGCCCTGTGGGGTCGTCGGACGTTCGATCTGATCGTCACCGATGCCCCGTACGGGGTGGTGCACGGCAGTCAGACCGATGTGCGAGGCGTCAGCGGACGCCGTGACCGGTCCCCCGCCGGACTGTTGGGCGAAGCCGTACCGGTGTGGGTGGGGCAGTTGCGGGCCGGCGGTGTGCTGGCCGTGGCGTGGAACACGTACGGCTTCTCCCGTGAGGACTTCGTCGCCCTGCTCACCGAGCACGGTCTGCACGTCCGTGACGACGGCCCCTGGCGGCAGCTCGCGCACCGGGTGGACAGCTCGATCAATCGCGACCTGGTGGTCGCCACGAAGTAGCGGCCGCCTCAGAGCCGCTCGGCCAACCAGTCAAGGCTGGCCAGCACCTGATAGCTGCCACCGCCGTCGTGCTCGTTGTGCGGATAGATTTCGATCTGCTTGTCGCTGACCTTGTCGCCGTACCAGTTGTAGGCCGCATACACCGTCGACGGTGGGCAGCTCGGATCCATCAGGCCCACCGAGAACAGCGCCGGTGCGGTCGCCCAGCGACCGAGGATCGCGCCGTCGAAGTGGGACAGCGTCGCATACGCCTGATCATGGTGATCGCGGAACCCCTTGAGGTAGGTCGAAATCTCGCTGTACGGCGCGTGGCCCGTGATCGTGGTCGCCCGAGGGAAGTCGCAGAGGAAGGGCACATCCGGGGCGGCCCCCACCAGCGGAATGTCGTGCAGGCCGGCGAGCCCGGCCACGGCCAGGGTGATGCCACCGCCCTGGCTCCGCCCGGTGATCGCGATGCGATTGTTGTCGACCTGGGGCAGGCTGCGCGCCGCCTCCAGCAATCGCAGCCCATCGGTGAACACGCGGCGGTAGTAGTACTCCCGAGGGTCTGAGATGCCCGACGTCATCCAGCCCGGCGCATGGTTGACACCCGCCCTCGGCCAGGGATCGGGAGTGGCGGCCCACCCGCCTTGATAGTAGCTCTGACCACGCGTGTCCATGATCAACTGTGCGTACCCGGCCTGGGCAAAGACGGTGTCGTCGAAGGGAAACCCTCGCCCTCCGCTGTAGCCGCAGTAGCTGATCACGGTCGGCAGCGGTTCGGTCGCACCGGTGGGCAGGTGCAGCCAGGCCCGGATCGGTGCGCCGTCGAATCCGGCGTACGTGAGGTCGTAGGTGTCGACCAATCGGAGCCGGTTGTTGATCTCGTCGCAGCCGATCATCACGTCGTGTTCGCGGGCCTCGGCGATGGTCTCTCGCCAGAATCGCTCCAGGTCCTCCGGTACGGGAAGGTCTGGGCGATACTCGGCAAGCTTGTCGGCAGGCAGGTCGAACAGCGGCATGGGCCACGAGTCTAGGAGTGTCCCTGCCAGCCCCGGCACCGACCCGCCCTCCGGAGCGGCGTGACGCCTCCGGC
>JAKDKP010000371.1 GCA_030453285.1 Propionibacteriales bacterium | reverse complement strand
TTCACCCGGATCTCCCATCTGCGCGATGTGTCGGTGCTGACCGACGACCGAATCACCGAGGCACAGCGTGCCGAGCTGGCCGAGGTCGGCGTCGAGGTGACCACCGTCGAGCACGCCGAGCCCCACTGAGTCGACGCGGGCGCCCGTCGTGGGCGCTCGTCGACCCGGACCCCCTTGGATTCGGCTGGCGGGCACTGGGCAGACGGGCCGTACCTAACGTCCGTGGTCAGTACACCTAGGGTGGGCTCATGGCCCCGCAGCGGACGGTATTGGTCCCCCGCCCTCGCCTCGCCCGTTGGCTGGACAACTTTGCCCTGCGGCATGGCGAACCGGAGGCACATCTGGCGGGCGATCAACTCGTCCTCGGCGCCGGTGACGGAGCCACCGCGAGCGTCCTCATCCCGTACGGGCCGGTGCTGGTTGATGATCACGCCGACACCGCCGCCCTGCTGAGTGCGGTGGTCGCGCACGTCAACGTCGATCGCCGGATCGCCGTCCTGCTGGTCCGACGCGGAGGGCATGCGATCGGCGTCTTCGTCGGCGATCGACTGATCAACTCCAAGGTGGGATCGAATTACGTCCAGGGTCGTACGAAGGCCGGCGGCTGGTCCCAGCAGCGCTATGCCCGCCGGCGAGCCAACCAGGCACGCCAGGCCTTCTCCGACGCCACCGGCGACGCGGTGCGCGTGCTCATCGACGAGGCCGACACCGCAACCGGATACGACGCGCTGCTGTGTGGTGGTGACCGGGAGGCCTGCGAGGCCGTGCTGGACGACCAACGGCTGAGCCAGCTGGGGTCCTTGTGGCAACCACGCATCGTGCATCCGGTGCCAGATCCTCGGCTCCGGGTGCTGCAGGGATTCATCGAGCAGGGCCTCAGCCTGCGGATCGGGCTGAACGAGCTCGCCTGACCGGCCTGCCTCGCTGCATCAGGGGGCCAGACGCACGCGCTCCCACCGGTCCTCACCGCGACGTCGATAGGCGAGCCGGTCATGCATGCGGCTCGGCCGCCCCTGCCAGAACTCGATCATGTCGGGGTCGACCACCCAGCCGCCCCAGTGCGGTGGACAGGGGACGTCACCACCGACGAACCGCTGCTGGGTCTCGGCGTAGCGACGGCTCAATTCGTCGGCGTCGGCAACGACCTTGGACTGCGGGGAGGCCCAGGCGCCGAGTTGCGAGCCCCGCGGACGGGTCGCGAAGTAGGCCTCGGACTCCTCGCGCGGAACCTGGGTGGCCTGCCCCTCGACGCGGATCTGACGCTGCAGGGCCGCCCAGGTGAAGTTCAGCGCGACCAGCCCGCTCGCGTGCAATTCGCGACCCTTGGCCGACTGGCCGTTGGTGAAGAAGACGAACCCGCGCCGGTCCCGCTGCTTGAGCAGCACCGTCCGGGACCGTGGTCGTCCGTCGTCGACCGTGGCCAACACCATGGCGGTCGGTTCCAGCACCTGTCCCGACGCCTTGGCTGCGAACGCATGGGCCAGCCAGGCATCAAACAGCGCGTACGGTTCGGCCGGCGCATCCTGCTCGGTGAGCTCGCCGTTGGTGTAGTCGAGGCGTTCGGACCGCAGGTCGTTGTCGTTCATGATCACATCATCTCAGGCACTAGCCTTGTCCTCATGGCGAACCCGATTCCCACCGGCCCGATTCCCCCCGGCCTGCTGCCGCGCGACGGCCGATTCGGCAGTGGCCCGGCCAAGATTCGCGACGAGGCCCTGGACGCACTCCGCACGCGCGGTCGTGGGCTGCTCGGAACCTCCCACCGTCAGGCTCCCGTACGAGGACTCGTCGGCCGGGTCCGGGCCGGACTCAGCGAACTGCTCGCCCTCCCTGAGGGGTACGAGATCGTGCTCGGCAATGGTGGCTCGACGGTCTTCTGGGACATCGCTGCGTACTCCTTGATCAACAACCGCAGCTCCCATGGTGTGTACGGGGAATTCTCGGCCAAGTTCGCCCGGGCTGCCAGTGCCCCGCACCTGGCGGCACCATTGATCACCGAGGGGACTCCCGGCGCGGTGGCGCTGCCGGAAAGGGCCGAAGGCGTCGACGCCTACGCGTGGGCACACAACGAAACTTCCACCGGCGCCCTGGCCCCCGTACAACGAATTCCCGGGGCCGAAGGGGCGTTGATGATCATCGACGGCACCTCCGCAGCCGGCGGGGTCGAGGTCGACCTCAGCCAGAGCGACGCCTACTACTTCGCACCACAGAAGTGCCTCGGCTCCGATGGTGGGCTGTGGCTTGCCGCGCTCTCGCCGGCCGCGCTTGATCGGGCCGCCAAGATCAACTCCAGTGGCCGATGGATCCCGCAGAGCCTGGATCTGCAGGCCGCGATCGAGAACTCGCGCCTCGAGCAGACAGTGAACACCCCGGCCCTGGCGACCCTGTTCCTGCTGGCCGAGCAGGTCGATTGGTTCCTGGCCCATGGCGGGCTCCGGTTTGCCGCCGACCGGTCGCGGCGCTCGTCCGACATCCTGTATCGATGGGCCGAGAACTCCCCGGTGGCGACTCCGTTCGTGGCCGAGCCACACCGCTCGCCGGTGGTGGTGACCATCGATTTCGATGCGGACGTCGATGCCGCTGAGCTGGCCGCCCGGCTCCGCGCCAACGGCGTGGTGGACACCGAGCCGTACCGCAAGCTGGGCCGAAACCAGTTGCGGATCGGTACCTATCCCACCGTCGAACCCAGCGATGTCGAGGCGCTGACGCGCTGTCTGGACTGGTTGCTCGACCACCCGGAGTCGTGAGCACGGACAGTTCGACGGGCGCTCGGCCCGGTGCCGGGCGGGCGAATGGGCGGGACACCAACCCAGGCTCCCGGGCCGCGCTTCAGTCGTCGTCGCGGGCGCGACGCGGACGGGGTTCGCCGCGCGAAGCGTCGAAGGCGGCATCCAACCAAGCCCTTGGCGCCGGATCCAGGTCGGAGCGGGCTGCCGCGCGACGCTCGGGCTCGGGCACCCCATCGTCGGCGGGCACATCATCCGGGAGGTCGTCCCGGGCGAGGTCATCGGGCTCAGGCCGTTCACCGCGCCGGGGCGTCACCGGGTCGGTGTCCGCCGTCTCGGGCACATTGTGGCGTGCCCGCCGCGGACGGAAGAAGGCGTCGAACCGGGACCCGGCACGCTTGCGGGTCACGTCGGCATCCTCGTCGTCATCAGGGATCACCGGGGCTGATCGCGGCACCGCGTGGGCGCCTGAGGATCGGCGGGCCGGCCGAGGCGCCTCTGCCGCCGGTTCGGCGACGCGTCTGGCCGCCATGACACCTGCCGCGGCGCCCGCACCAACCGCGCCACGCTCGTCGGTCGGCTGATTGGGGTCATCACCGTACGCATCATCGAGGTCGCCTTCGTCACCCTCGACCTCGCCATCAGCCTCGTCGCGATCGGCATCCCATCGAAGGGCATCGTCTCGATCGTCATCATCGGCCGACTCACCGGCCGCCGCGGCCGCCACAGTGTGCTGCCCCCCGGTACGGCGCAGCCCGGCCAGTGCGGCGAGACCGGCCGCCAGTACGGCCAGACCACCGGCGAAGGCCAACGCCACCCAGGTCAGGGTTCGTTCACCACCGGCGTCACCGGATTCGGTCTCGGGTGCCGACGTCGCTTCGGGCCCCGAGGAGGCTGGCTTCTCGGCCGATCCCGAAGGTGGCGGGGCCGAGGAGCCGGGCGGCACCTCGCCCTTGGCGGTCG
>JAKDKP010000370.1 GCA_030453285.1 Propionibacteriales bacterium | reverse complement strand
CCACCGCGATCTTCATCAACCAGCTGCGCGAGAAGATCGGCGTGATGTTCGGCTCGCCCGAGACCACCACCGGTGGCAAGGCGTTGAAGTTCTACTCCTCGATCCGGCTCGACGTACGTCGCATCGAGACCCTCAAGGACGGCACCGACATGGTCGGCAACCGGACTCGGGTCAAGGTCGTGAAGAACAAGATGGCTCCACCGTTCAAGCAGGCGGAGTTCGACATCCTGTACGGGCAGGGCATCAGCCGCGAGGGCAGCCTGATCGATCTCGGTGTCGAACACGGCTTCATCCGCAAGGCAGGCGCCTGGTTCACCTATGAGGCCGACCAGCTGGGGCAGGGCAAGGAGAACGCCCGGCAGTACCTCAAGACCAACCCCGAGATCGCCAACGAGGTGGAGCAGAAGATCCTCACCAAGATGGGGATCGGAGTCAATGCCGAGGAGACCGAACTTCCTGAGAACGAGGCTCCGGCCGCCACACCGGGAGTCGACCCGCTGACCGGTGAGGTCACATTCTGAGGGGACGGCCATGACGCAGCACGACGCACGATCCTCCGGGCGTCCGGCGGAGCAGACGGACACGATCCGTCAGCTCCGTCAGGCGCTGGGGACGGTGGAGTCCGGTGAGGCGACCGTCGACGAGGCCCTGCAGCATCTGGGCGTCGAGGTCGATGAGCAGATCGGTGGGTTGACGCGGATCCCGGTTCTGCCGGCCAACCAGGTGTCCACCGGCGCCGAGGTCGCGGACCCGACTGGGGCGGCGGGGACACCGGGTGCTCCCGATGTGCCGGCCGGTGATCGCCGCCCGGTACGGCGCACCCGTTCCGGCTGGGCGGTCCGCCTGGCAGCCGAGCCGGAGGTGGGGCTGTCCGACCGTGAGCTCGAACAACAGGCGCGCGACATCGTGCTGCGCAGGTTGGAGGCCAGCGATCGGACCCGTGCCGAGCTGGCTGACGCCTTGACCGAACGACAGATTCCGACCCGGATTGCCACCGCGGTTCTCGACCGGATGACCGAAGTCGGGCTGGTCGACGATGAGGCCTTCGCCCGCGGTTGGGTGGCCTCCCGGCAGCAGCGCAAACACCTGTCCCGTCGGATGCTGGTCGAGGAGTTGCGCCGCAAAGGTGTCGACCCCGGTCTGGCCCAGGAGGTCGTCCAACCCGTGGGTGAGGACGACGAGTACGAGGCCGCCGCGGAGTTGGTGCGCAAACGTCTGCCGGGGATGGAACGGCTTGAGCCGTCGGTGCAGCGGCGGCGTCTCGCTGGGCTCCTGGCCCGTCGGGGATTCAGCTCCGGACTGGTCTTCCGAGTGCTCGACGACGTGCTTGGTGATCATCGCTGACCACCGCACGGCGGTTCACCTTGACCCGCCTCTGGCCCCCACCTACTGTCGAGTGGATCGGGGGCTGGCGGCCGTCCGACCCCGTCCCCGCCGTCGGTGAGAGGGGTGGACAGCATGGATGGATGGGCCACCTGGTTGGTGCTGGCGCTGCTCCTGTTGGTGATCATCATTCTGGTGATCACCGTGCTGCGTCTGGTGGCCGCCCGTCGGGCCGAGGATTCGGCCGCCAATCTCGCTGCCGAAAGGTTGCGGCAGGAGGCCGATCGAGACGCCGCGGCCGTACGAGTTCGGGCCGACGGTGAGGCGACCGCTCTGCTCGAGCGAGCTGCTGCCGATGCCGAGCGCCGTGCCACCCGGCTGGTGGCCGATGCCGAGAGCCGCGCTGCCGATCTGACCGGCGACCTGGAGCGCCGAGCGGCCGACCTGCAACGCGACCGCGGCGAACTCGAGGCCGAACTCAAGGAACAGCGGGCCGAGCTGCGGGAACTGCGTCGTGATCACGAACGACGCGAGGGGCGGCTCGCCGATCGGGAGCACCGCGCCGACCTGGACAGCAACGACCTGAACGAACGCCTCACCTCGCTGGGTGCACAGGAATCCGACCTGGCTGCCAGGGCCGACGAGCTCGGTGCCGCCGAGGATGCTCGCCGGGCCGAACTCACCCGAATCGCCGGCCTGACTGACGAGGCCGCCCGCGACGAAGTGCTGGCTGCAGCCGAACACGACGCCAGGCGTCGAGCCACCATCGTGGCCCGCGACATCACCGAGGCCGCCCGTCGTGACGCCGAGACCGAGGCCCGCAAGATCCTCGTCGGCGCCATCCAACGACTGGCCTCGGAGCAGACCACCGAGTCGGTTGTCGCCAGTGTGCACCTGCCCACCGAAGAGATGAAGGGCCGGATCATCGGCCGTGAGGGTCGCAACATTCGCACCTTCGAACAGGTCACCGGCGTCAACGTGTTGATCGACGACACTCCCGAGACGGTGCTGCTCTCCTGCTTTGATCCGGTACGTCGGGAGACCGCGCGGCTGACCCTGGTCGATCTGGTCGAGGATGGCAGGATCCACCCGGCTCGGATCGAGGAGGTGTACGCCCGCAGCGTCAAGGAGATTGCCGCCCGGCTGGTGCGTGCCGCCGAGGACGCCTTGGCCGAGGTGGGCATCGTCGACCTGCATCCAGACCTGTTGCCGACCCTGGGGGCGTGCAAGTACCGCACCTCGTACGGCCAGAACGTGTTGAAGCATCTGGTCGAGACCGCCCATGTCGCCGGGATCATGGCCGCCGAGCTGGGCCTGGACGTGGCTCAGGTGAAGCGGGCGGCCTTCCTGCACGACATCGGCAAGGCGCTCACCCACGAGGCCGAAGGCTCCCATGCCATCGTCGGTGCCGAGCTGGCCCGCCGCCACGGCGAGCATCCCGATGTGGTGCATGCCATTGAGGCGCACCACAACGAGGTCGATCCGCGGACCGTCGAGGCGGTGCTGGTGCAGGCGGCCGACGCGATCTCCGGTGCCCGACCGGGTGCCCGACGGGAGGTGTTGGAGGCGTACGTGCAACGCCTCGAACGGCTGGAGGAGATTGCCTTGTCGTACGACGGCGTCGACAAGGTGTTCGCCATGCAGGCCGGCCGGGAGGTGCGGGTGATGGTGGCCCCCGATCAGGTTGACGACATCGGCGCCCAGGTGCTGGCCCGCGAGATCGTCAAGGAGGTCGAGGAGGAGTTGACCTATCCCGGCCAGATCCGTGTCACCGTGGTCCGTGAGTCCCGAGCCACCGAGACCGCCCGCTGATGATGATCCCCACACGACGTCTCGGCGAGGGACCAGACATCAGCGACCGGGTGCTGGGCCCGGTGCTCAGCCGGACGGCTTGAGCTTCATCAGGGTTTGGCAGATGTTGTTGTAGCCGCCGGTGCGCGGGGGAAAGTCCGACGAGCCGATCTCGGGCCAGCCGTCCCAGTTCTTCACCGTGGTCATCTCGCCGCCACCGCCGGGCAGGAAGGGAATGATCGGCGCCTCATCGATGATCGCTTGCTGGATGATCCGCACCTGCTCCTTCATCGTCTCGGTATCAGTCTGTGCGGTCTGCTGCAGCTTCTCCAACGCCTGCTCGACCGCGTCGGGCGCCTTCCACAATCCCTGGTTGCCGAACCCGTTCTTCTGCGGCTCCTCGGCGAGGTTGGCCCGGCTGTACGCCTGGTAGGCGTTGTACGGGGGCCCGTTGAGGTTGACGTTCCAGACCGCCATCTGGAAGTTGTGCGCCGGCACCATCTCCTTCTGGAACACCTGATCGGCCTTCGAGTCCTGCTTCACCTCGATGCTCAGCACCTGCTTCCACTGGTCGATGAACATCGGGCC
>JAKDKP010000369.1 GCA_030453285.1 Propionibacteriales bacterium | reverse complement strand
GATCAAGCAGGGGTACACCTTCGAGGGCGCTGCCATTGAGCTCGGCGTCGTGATGGAGAACGACGAACCTCAACCCGAGATCGGCGTACGCATCCCGCTCGGCATGTTGAATCGGCACGGGTTGATCGCCGGTGCGACCGGTACGGGCAAGACGGTCACCCTGCAGCTGCTCACCGAACAGATCTCCGCCGCCGGCGTTCCGGTCGTCGCCGCTGATGTGAAGGGCGACCTGTCCGGACTCGCGAGCCCCGGCGTCCCCAGCGACAAGCTGACCAAGCGCACCGAGAAGATCGGCCAGCAGTGGGAGCCCAAGGCCGCACCCACGCAGTTCTTCGCTCTCGGCGGCAAGGGCATCGGTGTGCCACTGCGTGCCACCGTGTCCTCGTTCGGCCCGGTGCTGCTGTCGAAGGTGCTGGGTCTGAACGGACCCAGGAGCAGTCGCTCGGCCTGGTGTTCCACTACGCCGACTCCGCCGGGCTGCCGCTGCTCGACCTGTCGGACCTGCAGTCGCTGATGAACTTCCTGACCAGCGATGAGGGCAAGCCCGAGCTGAAGAACATCGGTGGCCTGTCCACCGCCACGGCCGGGGTGATCCTGCGGGCGATCACCACCTTTGCCGCCGAGGGCGCGGACCAGTTCTTCGGGGAGCCGGAGTTCGACACCACCGACCTGCTGCAGGTGGGCGAGGACGGCCGCGGCCTCGTGTCCTTGGTGGAGCTCCCGACCTTGGCGACCCAGCCCGCCCTGTTCTCCACCTTCTTGATGTGGCTGCTGGCTGATCTGTTCCAGGACCTGCCCGAGGTCGGCGACTCCGACAAGCCGAAGCTGGTGTTCTTCTTCGACGAGGCGCACCTGCTGTTCAACAACGCGTCCAAGGCGTTCCTCGACTCCATCACCCAGACCGTGCGGCTGATCAGGTCCAAGGGGGTCGGCGTCTTCTTCGTCACCCAGACGCCCAAGGATGTGCCCGACGACGTACTCGCCCAGTTGGGTTCACGCGTCCAGCACCAGCTGCGGGCGCACACTCCCAACGACGCCAAGGCGCTCAAGCAGACCGTGGCGACCTATCCGAAGTCGCACTACGACCTCGGTGCGGTGCTGCAGGAGCTGGGCATCGGCGAAGCGGTGGTGACCGTGATGGATCCCGACGGTGCGCCCACACCTGTCGCCTGGACCCGGATGCGGGCCCCGCTGAGCCTGATGGCCCCGACCCCGGAGGCCGAGATGAAGGCCGCCGGCGACGATTCGGCGCTGATGGGCAAGTACGGGGAGGCGATCGACCGGGAGTCCGCGCGCGAGATGCTCGCCAAGCGCCTCGAGGACGGTGCCGAGCATGCTGCCGGTGAGCCGGCCGGCGCGCCTGCCCCCGAGCAGGGTGAGCCGCGTCGCGAGGAGCCCAAGGGACGTCAGAAGAAGGACAAGTCCTTCATCGAACAGGTCTCCAGCAACACCATGGTGCGCCAGATCGGCCGCACCGCCGTACGCGAAGTGATGCGTGGCCTGTTCGGTACGGGCCGACGGCGCCGCTGAGCCGTCTCAGGTAGTCGTCTCGATCGACGTCAATCACGCCGGAGTCCTGTCCGAGTCGAGGTGGTGGTCCCGGCCCGAGGCGGTGCTCTTGATCATGGCGGGGCGTCAGCCTGCTGGTCAGTTGTGGCGTGGTGAAGCCCGTCCTCGGCGACCAGGGGTGGATGGTCCAAGGGCAGGTCTCGGGCGACCGGCCACCGGTGGTGCCCAACAGTCCGCGGAGAGACGTTCAGCGCAGCCGGCCCTTGGCCTTGACGTCGAGCCACACCAGCCGATGATCACTGGAGGGGAAGGGATAGGTCCCGGTCAGGCGGGACAGCGGATCGTCCGACGTGGGCCAGAAGATGCCGGTGTCGCTCACGGACAGGTTGCGGCTGGGCAGCACGTAGTCGACGCGGATGTTGCCCGGCGGCTCGGAGAAGTCGGCCGTGTCGTACCGCGCGGGCGCCTTGTGGTCGGCGTTCGGACCGCCCTGCAGCTCGGCGGCCTCGACGGCGCCCTCACTGCTCGGGATCTTGCGGGAGTTCACCCGGTTGCTCTTCAACAACTGATCAATCGCGCCCGGCACGGAGTCACCGTCGAGGGGGTCGGAGTTGTGATCGCCGGCGATCACGAACGAGTCGCGAGGCGACAGCCCGCCCTTGCCGCCCTGGTCATCGACGATGTACGAGGCCCGCTTCCCGCCGGCGATGTAATCGGCCCAGAACCGGATCTCGTCGTTGTTGCGGGTGCCGTTGCGATCCTCGGGCCCGTCGAAGGTGGGCGGAGTCGGATGCGCTGCCAGGAAGCGGACCGTGGAGTTGTTGATCTTGATCGGCACGTCCCAGTGTGACTTGCTGGACAGGCGCAGCCTGGTGAGTTCCTCGGGGGAGTACCAGTCGGCCGGTTCGGGCGTCGCCGGATCGTCGGGCAACATCGCTCCGGGCATGTCGGCCCAGCGGAAGTTCTGGAAGGTACGGATGCCTGCGGTGTCGATGGGGTACTTGGAGTAGACGACCATGCCGTACTGGCCGGGGAACTCACCGAACCCGAAGGCGTCCTCGGCGCCGCCGATCTTGCCGTCGTTGTTGAGGTCCATCCCCGAGGGGACGCCGGTGTTCACTGGAGCGGAGAACCGGTACGGATAGTCGATGCCGGGTGCACCGTTCTGACTCTTGGCGAGGTAGTTGTCGGCAAACAGTCGGACCGAGGTGCCGGTGGCGTCGTAGTCGAACTCCTGGACCAGCACCACGTCGGGGTTGGTGCGCTGGATGATCTCGGCAATGACCTTGGCCTGGGTGTTGTCCGGCGTGGACAGGTCCTTGGCGAGTTGACCCTCGATGGGCCGGTTCAGCGATGCGTTGAAGGTGGCGAACCTGACGTTCGGGCGCTGCGCGTCGCGGGCGTACGAGCGATCCGCGGCGGTGGCCTGGGTGTCGGTGGCGACGGCGTACGGGGTGAGCGTGGCGGTCAGCGTCAGGGCGGCCAGCACGGCGGCGGCACGAACCACGAAGGGGAGAGCAGGCATGCCGGTGAATCTATGCCACCGTGGCCGCGTCCGGGAGGGATTGATGCGTGAACAATCGGTGACACCGGCTGACCTGGCTGCTGCCTGCTGGTTGAGACTGCCCGACGCGCCACGCCGAGCGGGTGGATCATGGGCGCGTCGCCCCGGCACTGCGCGGTGGCGATCGCCAACCAACTCCATCGCAGGAGGAACCATGAGCCAGCCCGCTGCCGATCGCCGCCCAACGCCGGGAACAGCCGAGGTCGGGGTCACTGGCCTTGCCGTGATGGGTGCCAATCTTGCTCGAAACCTCGCCGCCAAGGGGTTTCGGGTTGCCGTGCACAATCGGTCGGCCACCAAGACCACCGCTCTGATCGACAGCTACGGCCTCGAGGGCGACTTCGTCCCGTCGGAATCCATGACTGATTTCGTGCAGTCCCTGGCCACTCCCCGCAAGATCATCATCATGGTCAAGGCCGGCGATTCGACCGATGCGGTGATCAACGAACTCGTACCGTTGCTGGAGACCGACGACATCATCGTCGACGCCGGCAACGCGCAATGGCAGGACAGCCGGCGCCGGGAGAAGGCCTTGCGTGACCAGGGCATCCGGTTCGTCGGTACGGGAGTCTCAGGTGGGGAGGAGGGAGCGTTGCTCGGCCCCTCGATCATGCCCGGTGGCGACGCTGACGCCTACGCGGA
>JAKDKP010000368.1 GCA_030453285.1 Propionibacteriales bacterium | reverse complement strand
CAGTGCCCAGCACCCGTCGCTGGGCAGATAGTCGGCGTACCGGCGCGGCATACCCTCGACGCCCAGCCAATGCTGGACCAGGAAGGTGGTGTGGAAGCCGACGAACAGCATCCAGAAGTGCACCTTGCCCCACGCCTCGTTGAGCATGCGGCCGGTGAACTTCGGCCACCAGAAGTAGAAGCCGGCAAACATCGCGAACACCACGGTGCCGAACACCACGTAGTGGAAGTGGGCCACCACGAAGTAGGTGTCGGAGAGCTGGAAGTCCAACGGCGGTGCAGCCAGGATCACCCCGGTGAGGCCACCGAACAGGAAGGTGGTCAGGAAGCCGATCGACCACAGCATGGGCGTCGCCATGGTGATGCTGCCGCGCCACATCGTGCCAATCCAACTGAAGAACTTCAGACCGGTGGGGATCGCGATCAACATGGTGGTGAAGGCGAAGAACGGCAAGCTCACCACACCGGTGACATACATGTGGTGCGCCCACACGGCGGTGGAGAGTGCAGCGATCGACAGGGTCGCCGCCACCAGGCCGGTGTAGCCGAACACCGGCTTACGGCTGAACACCGGCAAGATCTCGGTGATGATGCCGAAGAACGGCAGGGCGATGATGTACACCTCGGGGTGCCCAAAGAACCAGAACAGGTGTTGCCACAGGATCGGGCCACCGTTGGCGGCGTCAAAGACGTTCGCGCCCAAGGCTCGGTCGGCCTCCAGAGCCAGCAGGGCGGCGCCGAGAATGGGGAAGACGATCAACGACAGCAGCGAGGTCACCAAGATGTTCCAGGTGAAGATCGGCATCCGGAACATCGTCATACCCGGAGCTCGCATGCACAAGATGGTCGTGATGAAGTTGACCGAACCGAGAATGGTGCCAAGGCCGGCCATGTAGAGGCCCATCACCCAGAGGTCCCCACCGATGCCCGGTGAGTTCACCTTGTCCGACAACGGGGCGTACGCAAACCAGCCGAAGCTTGCCGCACCGTCGGGAGCAAGAAAACCGGACACGGTGATTAGGCCGCCGAACAGATACAACCAGTAGGCGAACATGTTCAGCCGCGGGAAGGCGACGTCCGGGGCACCGATCTGCAACGGGACCATGGCGTTGGCGAATCCGGCAAACAGTGGAGTCGCGAACAACAGCAGCATGATCGTGCCGTGCATGGTGAAGAACTGGTTGAACGTTTCGTAGTGCAGGAACTGCATTCCCGGGAACGCCAGTTCGGCACGAATCGCCAGCGCCAGCAGGCCACCGAAGGCAAAGAATGCCAACGACGTGACGAAGTACAGGTTACCGATCACCTTGTGGTCGGTGGTCGTGATCACCTTCCAGACCACGGTCCCCAACGAACGTCTCGGGACGGCCTGGATCTCAGTGGCAGTGCGTGCCGCAGTGGTCGTCATCCCTGGCCCTCTTTCTCCTGCTCGATCTCGGTGCCCTTGATGTCACGCTGGTCGGAATTGCCCATCGCCGAACCCGTGAAACCCGCGTCCGCCAGAGATTTCAGGTGCTGCTCGTACTCGGCCTCACTGACCACCTTCACCTTGAAGAGCATCAGCGAGTGATAGGTGCCGCACAGCTCGGCGCACTTGCCGGCGTACGTGCCCTCCTTGGTCGGAGTCAATTCGAAGGATGTCGGCTGCCCGGGGATCGCATCCCGCTTGAAGTAGAAGGCCGGAACCCAGAAGGAATGGATCACATCAGGAGAGCTGACGGTGAAGCGTACCGACTTGTTGACCGGCAGGTACAGGGTCGGCGTCTGCTCCATGGTGCCGGCGTCGTACACGCCTGCGGTGGGATCGCCCAGCCGCTGATTGTCCTTGTAGTTGAAGGTCCACGACCACTTCTGGCCCACCACGTCGATCATCACGTCGGACTTGCCCGAGTTGTACATGACCTCGTTCTGGACCCGGATGGTCCAGTAGAAGACCACCCCGATGATCAGGAACGGCACCGTGGTGTAGAGCACTTCCATGGGGAGATTCATCCGGGTCTGGCGTGGCGCCTCGGGGTCGCCGGCGCGACGCCGGTAGGCGATCACGGTCCAGCCGATCAGCGCCCACACGAGCGCACCGATCGCCAGCGCGGCAATCCACATGTTGATCCAGAAGTCACCCATCAGGCGTGCCCGATCACTGGCCGCCTCGGGGAGCCCCAGCCGGCCCCACTGGGCGGTGGTCTCGGCCGAACATCCGGCGAGGGCGAACACGCCGAGCACCAGTGCCGGGGCCATGATCCTGGCGCCCCGAGACCCGCTCTCCTTCAGACCCACGTCATGCCTCTCTTCGTCCCTGCCCGGCCGGCCCCGGTCCGACCGAACGCCTGGTGGCGATGGCCCATCGACAGCCTAACGCAGAACGCTCCGGTCCGACTCCTCGGCGGGCGCTGTCGACGGTGTCGTTCACCACGTCGTACGACACCGTCGAGTTCGGTCACGAGCTGGGGCAACGAGTTGGGCCCGGCACCCTAGGGATGTCCGGGCCCAACTCGTTGATCGTTGACGTGCATTCCGAGCCCAGTGATCCGCGAGGGAATCAGTGGGTCCGTCGACGGCTCAGTGGAAGCTGTCGCCGCAGGCGCAGGAACCGGAGGCCTGCGGGTTGTCGATGATGAACCCCTGCTTCTCGATCGTGTCGGCGTAGTCGATGGTCGCTCCGGTGAGGTACGGGGCACTCATCCGGTCGGTGACCACGTTGAGGCCGTCGTAGTCACGGACGACGTCCCCCTCGACGACACCCTTGGGGTCGAAGTAGAGCTGATAGCGCAGGCCCGAACACCCGCCGGGCTGGACGGCGATGCGGAGCACCATGCTCTCGTCCTCGCCCTCGAGCAGGGCCCTGACCTTGGAGACGGCCGGATCGGTCAGATTGATGCCGTCGGTCTGCTCGGTGGTGATTTCGTCTGAGACTGTCATGTGCGCTCCCTCTGCGTTGGCTCCTGGTGGGGTGCAACCGCCCCGGGGTCCGCATTGTTCCCGGGCGATCCTCCACCGGTGTGGAGTCTACGCGTTCCACTGCGTGGATTCATCACCGCGTGGCGCACCGCCACCGGCCCTCACCACGACCAACTGCGCGCCACCCGAGAGGCCGCTTCTGTGACCGCGCCACGGGGATCGCCGCCGCCGACTCCCGGCACCGGGTAGGCGGCCTCGATGCCCATCGTGCGCATCTCCCGGCTGCCGATCAGCACCTCGCCGGCGATTGCCAGACACGGCGTCATCGCCTCCTCCGCTGCTCGCGCGACCGCCGTCACTGCACCTCCGCCTCGGGTGGCGAAGTCAAAACTCGTGCATCCGGTGACGACCAGGTCGGCGGCCGTGGCCAGCGTCTGCAGGGCCACCCGGTCCCCCAACATCTGCGTCCCGCTGACCAGCCGGCCTCCCAGAGCCAGCACGACCCAACCGAGGCCGCCACAGGCACCAGCGCCCGGCTCGGCCGCCGCGGCCGGATCGACCAGTCCGACCAGCCGTTCGAGGTTGCCGTCAATCGCGAGCAGCTGATGGGTGTCCATCCCTTGGTCCCGCCCGGCGATGCTGGTGATCCCGCGCAGGCCCAACAGGCGTGCACCGGTCTGTTCGTACGGCACCACCCCGACCAGGTCGAAACCGGCCAGGCGTTCTCGCACACCAGTCACGTCGATGGCGGTCAGGGCCGACCCCAACCCCTGGACCCCGTCGGTGAGATCGGTGTCGGCCTGCGCCCCCACCGCGGCCAGGAA
>JAKDKP010000367.1 GCA_030453285.1 Propionibacteriales bacterium | reverse complement strand
AACGCCACCCGGCGTGCTATCGGGTTCACCCGTCCGCCGCCGCCGTCGCCTCCGCTGAACCGCTGCCTGCACGACAACGGCCGGCCCGGGCGCCGGGCGCCGCGGGCCGGCCGTGCCGGTTCCGGAGTTCGTCAGATGTCGAGAAACCGTTCGTCACCGGCGTTGCTGGTGATGAAGCTGCGGCGCTGTTCGACGTCCTCGCCCATCAGGATCGAGAACATCTCATCGGCGCGGGCGGCATCATCGAGGGTGACCTGCAGCAATAGGCGCTGCTCGGGATCCATCGTGGTGTCCCACAACTCGTCGGCGTTCATCTCACCCAGGCCCTTGTAGCGCTGGATCGCCGACTCCTTCGGCAGTCGGCGCCCGTTCTCGGCACCCAGCCTGAGCAGGGCGTCACGCTCGGCGTCGGAGTAGGCCAACTCGGCCCCGGCGTTGGTCCACTTGATCTTGTACAGCGGCGGCTGCGCGAGGTAGACGTACCCGCCCTCGATCAGCGGCCGCATGAAGCGGAACAACAAGGTGAGCAGCAACGTACGGATATGGGCACCGTCGACGTCGGCGTCGGCCATCATGACGACCTTGTGGTAGCGCAACTTGTCGACGTCGAAGTCCTCGTGAATGCCCGTACCCAGGGCGGCGATGATCGCCTGGACCTCGTTGTTCTGCAGGATCTTGTCGATCCGGGCCTTCTCGACGTTCAGGATCTTGCCGCGGATCGGCAGGATCGCCTGGGTACGCGGGTCACGGCCACCACGGGCCGAACCGCCGGCCGAGTCGCCCTCCACCACGAACACCTCGCACTCGGCCGGCTCGGTGGACTGGCAGTCGACCAGTTTGCCCGGCAGACCGGACCGACCCAACAGACCCTTGCGGTCCCGGGCGGCCTCGCGCGCCTTGCGGGCCGCAATCCGAGCCACGGCTGCGGCCTGACCCTTGCGGACGATGTCCTTGCCGTCGCCGGGGTTCTCCTCGAACCAGTCGCTCAGCTTGTCGTTCACGGCCTTCTGCACGAACGACTTGGCCTCGGTGTTGCCGAGCTTGGTCTTGGTCTGGCCCTCGAACTGCGGTTCGGTGAGCTTGATCGAGATGATCGCGGTGAGACCCTCGCGGATGTCGTCACCAGTCATCCGGTCTTCCTTCTTCTTGATCAACCCCCACGTCTCGCCCCACCGGTTGACGGTGTTGGTGAGTGCGGTGCGGAACCCCTCCTCGTGGGTGCCGCCCTCATGGGTGTTGATCGTGTTGGCGAAGGTGTGCACCGATTCGGTGTACGAGGTGTTCCACTGCATCGCCACCTCAAGGCTGAGGCCCTGGGCGTCGTCCTCGTCCTCGACATCGACGACGGTGGAGTGGATGACGTCCTTGCTGCCGGTCAGGTACTGCACGTAGTCGACCAGCCCGTTCTCGTACAGGAATGAGTCGGAGTACTGCTTGCCGTTCTCGTCGACGTGCTCGGGGCGCTCGTCGAAGAGTTCGATCCGCAGCCCCTTGTTGAGGAAGGCGTATTCGCGGAAACGGGTGGCCAGGGTGTCATAGCTGTACGTGGTGGTGTCGAAGATCTCCGGGCTGGCCCAGAAGGTCACCGTGGTGCCGGTCTCGTCGGTCTCCTCGTGGGTTTCCAACTCGCCCTGCGGCACGCCGAGCTCAAACTCCTGGCTGTAGCGGTGGCCGTCGCGTCGCACGTCGACGACCAGTCGCTGGCTGAGGGCGTTGACCACCGAGGAGCCGACTCCGTGCAGACCGCCGGACACCTTGTAGCCGCCGTCGCCGAACTTGCCGCCGGCGTGCAGCACGGTGAGCACCAGGGTGACGGTGGGAATCTTCTCCACCGGGTGCTCCTTGACCGGGATGCCGCGGCCGTTGTCGACGACCCGGATGCCGCCGTTGGCGAGCAGGGTCACTGTGATCGTGTCGCAGAAGCCGGCCAGGGCCTCGTCCACGGCGTTGTCGACGATCTCGGTCACCAGGTGGTGCAGGCCTCGTTCACCGGTCGAGCCGATGTACATGCCGGGGCGCTTGCGGACCGCCTCCAGACCTTCGAGGACGGTGATGTTGGAGGCGTCGTAGTCGGAGCCGGGGATCGCCTGGGCGACGTCCTCGGGGAGTGTCATCCCCGACAGGGCGGCCTCGGCCTCACTGCCCGACGGTGCTGGGGCTTCGATGCCGGACTCGACTCCGCTGGCGTTCGGGATGGGGTCGGTGGTCTCGGGCTCGGTGCCCTCGGGGCCGTTGGCAGTGTCGCTCACGCACGCTCCTGTCGTCGTGCACCCACCCCGGCAGGTGTCAGCGGTGACCCGGGTCTCCGCGAGGTGGCGTACTGGACCACTCTAGCCGGTACGGAGCGCGGTGCGCGGGTTCTGCAGTCCGCCTGTGGATGAAACTTCGCGGTGAGAGCCATTTTTCGCCACCCAGGCGTGCCGAGGAGACCCCGGCGTGACCACCCGTACGCCGACGGCCCTCACAGGGCCGCAGAACGGCGAACGTCATCTGGGGCGCGGCTCGCCGACCTCGTACGGCAACCTGACCCGGAAGAACCCACCACGCGGTTGCCAGCCCTCCTCGTCACCCAGACCGAGGGGATCCAGCCGGGTGAACTCCTGGCGTCGGGCACCGGCGAGGATTTCGGTGCCCGGCCGCCAGTCCACCGGATAGGTGCACTCGAGGACGAACGGCACCAACGGCAACCCCGGCTGGACGGCACTGCTGAAGTTCTTCTTCAGGTGCGGAAGCCGTACGGTCACCTCACTGTTCATGCTGCCCTGGGCGGGATCGGAGCAGGCGAACGCCTCGTCGAGGCGGGTCGACCGCTCGTCGACGGTACGCACCATGCCGGAGATCAGGACCACCCATTCTTCGGGCTTGTCGTCGTAGTCGAGTTGCTGGTAGGCCTCGGCGCGGTCAAAGGTGAGTTGCAGTGGCCCAGTTTCGATCAGCGTCCCCGGAGCTGCGTCGATGGTGTTGTCGGTGCGATCGTCGAAACCGCCGAGCAGGCCCACAGTGACCAACGCCAGCACCAGGACCAGCACGGGAATCCCCACCAGCAGCAGGCGGGTCAGCCCACTCAACCGATGCGGCCTACGCCACTGAGGGTTCGGCGCCTCGGCATCCAGCCAGATCGCCGGTCTGGTGATCATGGCCGCACCACGTCGGCCGGAGTTCCGTTGAAGTGGAAGAGCGCAATCCCGTTGATCTGACCGACGTACGCCTCCGGGACGCGATAGATCGTGGTGAAGGCACGCCACTCGGGGCCGATCCGCCGCTCGGGGTCGCTGTCGTCCCGATCACAGTCGGTGGGTCGTTCGTCGGCGAAGCTGCTGTACTCGGCCTCCCACTGCCGGCCGTCGGCCACCAAGGGTTCCATGCAGAAGACGGTGTCGCTGGGCACCGGTCCGAGCATGCGTGCCTCCATCGCCACCTCGATCTCGGCCACACCGGCCGGCAGGTCGCCGGACAGGCCGCTCTTGATGCTGCCCGGTGCGGACCGTTTCATCGACAGCACCCGTAATTCGGTGCCGTTGAAGGCGGTGGCGCTGGCACCGGGGGGCCGTTGGACGTACCTGTCGTTGGTGTACGTCCACGTCCAGTTCGCCCACGTGACCGCGTACACCGCACTGATCCCGAGCAGCAGGGCCAGCCACCACCAGGCTCGCCGGCGGCTCACACGCTCAACGGATCGACCCCGAACGCCGCGGACGTCAGCCGTAGCAGCCTCGTGGCCATGCCAGGCGTGAGACATCG
>JAKDKP010000007.1 GCA_030453285.1 Propionibacteriales bacterium | reverse complement strand
CATCCTGCTGTTGGTGCTCGCCCTGTCCGGTTGTGCCACCGTTCCCACCACCGGTGAGATCGAACAGGTCGACGCGACAGGCCGCCCCCGGGATCCGCGGGTCGAAATCCATGTCGAGCCGCCGCAGAATGACGCCTCACCGCGCCTGATCATTTCCGGCTTCATGCAGGCGATGGCCGACTATCAGACCGACTACGAGGTGGCGCGCCAATTCCTGGCCGACGAGGTGCGCGAGTCCTGGCGGCCACGGTCAGGTGCGGTGATTCTGGCCAACGACTACTTTCCCTCCACCACCGACAGCGGGGCCGAGCTGCAGGCCCCGATCACCGGAGAGCTCGGCGCCGATGACACCTTCCGGCGGAGGACGGGAACCTACAAGATCGACTTCAAACTCGTCCGCAACGCCGACGGACAGTGGCGGGTCAGCAATCCACCCGAAGGTTTGCTGCTCACCCAGTACGATTTCGATCAGTTCTACGAGTCGGTCAATCTGTACTTCTTCGAGCCAGGCTTCGGCAATTTGGTTCCCGATCCGATCTTCCTGCCGAAGTCGCGGATCAATCCGACCACGCTGATGCAGCGGCTGCTGGAAGGCCCCAGCGAATGGCTCCGACCGGCAGTCACCACGGCGATCCCGCCGCAGACCACCCTCAATGTCGGCACTCCGATCGACGACGCGGGGGTGGCCGAGTTGTCGTTGAGCCCGGCGATCAACGGGTTGAACGAGCAGCAACGCACCCTGCTCGCCACGCAGAGTGTGTGGACCTTGCGACAGATCGGCGAAATCACCGGGGTCCGATTCCTGATGAATGGGGCCCCGTACGTGATCCGCGCTGCGGTGGACCAGGTGGTGTCGATCGACGCGCTGAGCACGTACGACCCTTTGGACGGGCAGACCAGCCAGCAACTGTTCGGCGTCACGGGGGCTGGCGTGGTCCGGTTGGATGACGGGCGTGCTGGTCGCGACCCTGAGGCGGTCGCCGGCCCGTTGGGATCGATGACCGGGGTGCAGCAGATCGCGGCCAGCACCAAGGGTGACCAGTTGGCTGTGATCACCGGTGGGGGACGCGTGCTCCGCACCGGCGTCCTGGCCGAGGCGCCGATCAGTACACCGCCCTTGCCCCAGGCCGCCCATCTGCAGCGCCCTCAGTTCACCCGCTTCAACGAACTGTTCGTGGTGGGGGACTCCAACGGGAAGCAGGTGTTGTGGCGGATGGTCGACGGGGACGTGGCATCGCGTCCGATCGGCTTGCCCGGGGGGCAGCGGGTCACGGCTCTGCGCATCTCACCCGACGGGGTGCGTGCGGCCCTGATCGTCGAGAATGCCAAGGGCAAGCGCACGCTCGGCATGATGCGGATGAACCGGGCCAGCGGATCACCGGCCCTGGAAGAGTTCCGTCCGGTGCTGCTCCAACTCCCGCAGGGCGATGCTGTGTCGGCGCTGAAGGACGTCGGATGGGTGGACGCGACGACCCTGATGGTGCTCGGCGCCGAGGGCGACGACACCCCACTGCGTCCGTACGAGGTGACCCAGGACGGCGCCGAATTGCGTTCGGTGGGCACCCCGGACAACTGGGAGGCCGAACAACTGGCCGTGGCCCCGCAGCAGTTGGGCACCAGAGCGGCCATGGTGGGTCGTCAGGGGCAGACGTGGCGCTACGCCGATGACTACACCTGGACCGCCTTCTCGGAGGACGTGCTGGCGATCGCCTTCCCGGGCTGAGTCATCGACCGGCGGCGGTCGGCGGTTCCGTGCAGCATCCATGAGGTCAGCCGACTTCATGAGGTCGGCCATGCGGCCCGGCAGGCACGGGGCACTTGTCAGGGTTGACTGTCCCACGGTCGCCCCTCTCCATCGCTGGTCACTGTCCACAGGACCTTGGCTCGACACCGGGCGTGATCCACAGATTCGGTGTGCGGTGGCGATGAGCGGCGAGCGGTGATCATCATGATCAGCAGACAGGACCGGTCGAGGCCCGAGAGGAGGCGGGCATGACTGATCAGCGATCGGGTCTCGATCTGCCGGGACTGCTCTGGACGGCTTCGGATCTGGTGCTGGGCAGTCGGTGCGCCGGGTGTGGCACCCCGGGGCGGCTGTTGTGCAGCACCTGCCGGGCCGCACTCGATGCTGGGATCCTGGGCCAGGTCGCCCCTGACCCGTGTCCGCCGAACTTCCCGACCACCATGGCTGCCGGCAGCTACGACCCGGTCGTCCGGCGCCTCGTGTCGGCCTACAAGGATCACGGCGTGTGGTCGCTGCGACCAGCGTTGGCGGAGCGGGCCTGGCTGGCGCTGGCCGCGCTGCTCGCCATCCATGGACCCGACGGTCACCAACCGGTGCTGGTGTGGTTGCCCTCACGCGCCTCGGCCGTGCGGCGTCGAGGTCTGGACACCACCCGGGCGCTGGCGAGCTCGATGGTCCGGACCACCCGGCGCCATGGCCTGCACCTTCCCGTACGACAAGGGCTGCGGCTGGTCCGGCGGGTCGACGACCAGGCGGGGCTGCACGCCGAGGAGCGAGCGGCCAATCTGGCTGGGGCATTGGCGGCCACCCCGAGAGTGGTCACCGGTCGTTCGGTGGTGCTGTTCGACGACGTGGTGACCACCGGGGCAAGTCTGGCCGAGGCGGCGCGGGCGATCAGGGCGGCCGGTGGCGACGTTGTCGGTGCGGTCGTCATTGCCGCCACCGCCCGGCGACAGCCGAGGTCTCCGAGGGCCACCGTCGCCCCGCGCGACACGTCGGACCGCCCGGGCATCGGCACTCGGGCCGGTGACCCGGGTACGGCCGTGCATCGATCTGCCCACGAAGACCGGTGAACGGTGGAAAAACAACAGGTGGCGTACTAGCGTCGATGCATGGAGCCAGTGTCGGGTCGCCGCCGCAGCGCAGGACGCGGCTGTGCCACTCACCGGCTCCATGACTCATCCGCCTGCCAGCAGGCCAACGCCCGCGTCGTCGACACAGGTGTCGCTCCGGCGCTGTGCGAGGGTGCGGACCTGCTGGCACATTCCAGGAGGTCACCATGGAAGTTGTCGTCAAGGGTCACCACATCACGGTTACCGACTCGTTCCGCTCGTACGTCGAGGACAGGATCACCAAGCTCGAGAAGGTTGATCAGCGGGCGATCCGGGTCGAGGTGTTGGCCTCGGCCGAGCAGAGTCGCCGCCAGACCGAGCGAGGCTGCCGGGTCGAGATCACCGTCAAGGGTCGAGGTCCGGTCGTACGCGGCGAAGCGATGGCCGAGGAGAAGCAGGCCGCCTTCGAACAGGCCCTTGAACGCATCATGACCCAGCTCCGCAAGGCCGCCGACCGCAAACGGATCCACCGCGGCAAGCACACACCGATCTCGGTGGCCGAGGCGACCGCGGGCAGCCTCCCGCCGGTCGAGGAGGCCGAGGACTCCGACACCCGGACCGTTGCCGGGATGACCGTCGAGGGCGACGGCCCATTGGTGGTGCGGGAAAAGGTGCACAGCGCGACCCCCATGCATCTCGACCAGGCCCTGCACGAGATGGAGCTGGTCGGCCACGACTTCTATCTCTTCGTCGACGCCGGCAGCGGCCGGCCCAGCGTCGTCTATCGCCGCAAGGGGTACGACTACGGCGTGATCGGTCTCGATGAGGAGGCCGACGAGATCGCCTCCGTCGGCTGACGCGACGGTTCGAAGCGACCCTGCTGGCGGGGCTCGGCCATCCGGACGGGTCCAGTCGGCGTTCGGCGCCACAGAGCCCCATGCCGTGGCGCCGAGTGTCGGTGGGCCCGTCTAGGGTCACGACCATGCTCAGTCCCCGCCCACAACGGCTCAGCCAGGCCAGCGCCCGCCGGATTGCGTTGGCGGCCCAGGGATTCGGTCGACGGCGTGATGATCGCCCGGTCGGCATGCGTGACGTGCAGCGAGTGATCAACACCGTCGCCCAGTTCCAGATCGACTCGATCAACGTCGTCACCCGGGCTCAGTTCATGCCGTTGTTCTCCCGGCTTGGACCGTACGATCCGGCGCTGCTGGAACGCGCCGCGCACCGGGCCCCGCGCCGGCTGTTCGAGTTCTGGGGCCATGCCGCCAGCCTGATCGACGTACGGCTGCAGCCCGAGCTGCGGTGGCGGATGGCGGCGGCCGAGTCCGAGGCGTGGGCCGGCATCGTCCGGGTCCGCGACGAACATCCCGCCCTGGTGGAGCGCGTGCTGGCCGAGGTGGCCAGCCGTGGTCCGGTCACCGCCCGCCAGATCGAGCACGACGAACAGATCGTCCGGGACTCCTGGGGCTGGAACTGGTCGGCGGTGAAGACCGCCCTGGAGTGGTTGCTGGCCTCGGGGCAGATCACCTCGGCCAGCCGCAACTCCCAGTTCGAGCGACGCTATGCCCTGCCCGAGCGGGTGTTGCCGGCCGACGTCACGGCCCGGGCGACCCCCGATCGTCCCGACGCGATGCGCGACCTGATCCGGCGGGCGGCCGCCGCGCTGGGCGTGGGCAGTCTGGTGTGTCTGCGCGACTACTTCCGTACGCCGGTTGCCGACACCCGTGTCGCCGTCGACGAACTGGCCGACTCCGGTGAACTGCTGCCGGTCACGGTGGACGGATGGGCGCGACCCGCCTGGCTGTGGCACGAGGCTCGGCGTCCGAGAAGGATCGAGGCCACGGCACTGGTGAGCCCTTTCGATTCGTTGATCTTCGAACGGGCCCGGCTGCAGGCGCTGTTCGGGGTGGACTACAAGATCGAGATCTACGTGCCCGAGGCCAAACGTCGCTTCGGCTACTACACCTACTGCTTGCTGGCCGACGAGTCGATCACTGCCCGGGTCGACCTGAAGGCCGATCGGGCGGCCGGCGTGCTGCGCGTGCAGTCAGCCTGGCGTGACCCCGGCCCCGACGGTGTGGGAGCCGACGATCTTCGTACGGTGACTCTGCTGCGGCGGGAGTTGATGATCATGGCCACCTGGCTGGGCCTGGCCGGAGTGGTGGCCACCGGCCGAGGTGATCTTGGACCGGCGCTGACCTCGGTCCTGGCCAGAGACTGATCGTCGCGCCCGGTCACCGGCTGATCACCGGTTGATCACGACACGACGGTTCGTTGCGGGGCACATCTTCCACTGCCGTCCCGAAGAGGTCTAGTGTCGGCTCAGTTCTGAAACCCCGGAGGTCACCGATGACTGACAGGCCCGAGCAGGTCCCCGACGACGCCCCCGCGGCCGAGTCCGAGGTGACCAGCGCCGAACGCGCCGCCTATCAACAGGCGGCGGCAGACCCGCGCTTCATCGAGTTGCGTCGCCGCTACCGCGGCTTCGCCTTCCCGGCGGCGATCGCCTTCATGGTGTGGTACGTCGTCTACGTGCTGTGCAACAACTGGGCACGCGACTTCATGGCGATCAAGGTCATCGGTCACATCAACGTGGCCCTGATCTTCGGGTTGTTGCAGTTCATCTCGACCTTTGCGATCGCCTTCTTCTATTCACGGCATGCCAACAAGGCGCTCGATCCGCTGGCCACCGAGATCCGCAACGAGTTCGAGGCCAGCACCCCCGGGAGGGAACGATGAGCGCACCCATGTTGGTCCCGATGGCCTCCAACGGCCTGACGATCTCGCTGTTCCTGTTCGTGGTTCTGCTCACCCTCGGCATCACCTTCTGGGCCTCACGCAACACCAAGAGCGCGGCCGACTACTACGCCGGCGGGCGTTCCTTCTCCGGCTTCCAGAACGGGTTGGCGATCGGCGGCGACTACATGTCGGCCGCCTCCTTCCTCGGCATCTCCGGGGCGATCGCGCTCAGCGGGTACGACGGCTTCCTGTATTCGATCGGCTTCCTGGTCGCCTGGCTGGTCGCGCTGCTGCTGGTGGCCGAACTGCTGCGCAACTCCGGCAAATACACGATGGCCGATCAGCTCGCCTTCCGGATGCGCCAGACACCGGTGCGCAGCGCGGCCGCCACCTCCACCATCGTGGTGTCGATCTTCTATCTGCTGGCCCAGATGGTGGGTGCCGGCTCCCTGGTCGGACTGCTGCTCGGGGTGAACGATCCGCTGCTGATGAACCTGGTCATCGTCGGTGTCGGCGCCCTGATGATCGTCTACGTGACGATGGGCGGGATGAAGGGCACCACCTGGGTGCAGATCGTCAAGGCCGTCCTGCTGATGGTCGGCACCACCCTGGTGACGGTGCTGGTGCTCGTGCAGTTCGGCTTCAACATCTCCGATCTGCTGGGTGCCGCGGCCGAGAACAGCGGCAAGGGTGAAGCGTTCCTGCAACCCGGCCAGTTGTACGGCAAGGACTTGATCGGCAAGATCGACTTCCTGTCCCTCGGGCTGGCCCTGGTGCTCGGCACCGCCGGCCTGCCGCACATCCTGATCCGCTTCTACACCACGCCGACCGCGAAGGCGGCCCGTACGTCGGTGTTGTGGGCGATCGGCCTGATCGGTGCCTTCTACCTGATGACCTTGGTGCTGGGCTTCGGTGCCGCCGCAATGTTGAACACCAGCCCGGGATCACCGGTGGCGATCTCCAAGGGCAACGTCGCCTCCCCGCTGTTGGCCGAGGCCGTCGGTGGCGGCGCTGGCACCTTGGGAGGGTCGATCCTGTTGGCGTTGATCTCAGCCGTCGCCTTCGCCACCATCCTGGCGGTGGTGGCCGGTCTGACACTCACCTCGGCGTCCTCGGTGGCCCACGACCTGTACGCCTCGGTGATCAAGAAGGGGCAGGCGACCGAGAAGCAGGAGATGCGTGTCGCCCGATTGGCCGCCTTCGGCATCGGGGTGGTCGCCATCGCCCTGTCGATCCCGGCGCAACGGCTCAACATCGCCTTCCTGGTGGCCCTGGCCTTTGCCGTGGCCGCGTCGGCCAACCTGCCGGCGCTCCTGTTCAACCTGTTCTGGCGCCGGTTCAACACAGCCGGTGCGACCTGGTCCATCTACGGTGGCCTGATCGCCGCAGTGGGCCTGGTGATCTTCTCACCCGTGGTGTCGGGGCAGCCGAGTTCGTTGGTGCCGGGCGTCAACTTCGCCTGGTTCCCGTTGAACAACCCCGGCATCGTGTCCATCCCGATCGGCTTCCTGTGTGGGGTGATCGGCACCCTGATCGGGCGGGATGCCCAGACCCGGGACGGGTACGACGAACTCGAGGTCCGTTCGCTGACCGGTTCCGGAGCCCACTGAGGCGATTCGTGGGATGGCCCGCCTCGCGCGCGGCCAACCCATCGGCTGGTCTGTGGCCGTTCAGGCCCTAGGATGGTCCGGGCCGGTCGAGAGCCGGAGGCTGCGACGCGCATCGGCGTGTCCAGAGATGTCTATCGTGAGGGAGCGGTTGGTCGAAGTGGCCGTGTTCGACAAGTTGCTGCGTATGGGTGAGGGCAAAATCCTCCGTCGGCTGAAGTCCATCTCCCAACAGGTCAATCTCATCGAGGACGACTACGCCGAATCGGCGATGAGTGACGACGAACTGCGCGGCCAGACCGCCGATCTGCGAGAGCGTCTCGACAAGGGCGAATCGCTGGACAGCCTGCTGCCGGAGGCGTTTGCCACCGTACGAGAGGCGACCCGGCGCGTGCTGGGCAAACGCCACTACGACGTACAGATCATGGGTGGTGCTGCTCTGCATCTGGGCAACATCGCCGAGATGAAGACCGGTGAGGGCAAGACCCAGGTGGCCCTGCTGCCGTCGTATTTGAACGCGCTGGGCGGCAAGGGCGTGCACGTGGTCACCGTCAACGACTACCTGGCCGAGTTCCAGTCCGAGCAGATGGGACGGGTGCACCACTTCCTCGGGCTCGAGGTGGGCGCCATTCTGGCCAGCATGACTCCGGCCGAGCGTCGCACGGCCTACGCCGCCGATGTCACCTACGGCACCAACAACGAATTCGGCTTCGACTACCTGCGCGACAACATGGCGCTGTCGGTGGACGACCTGGTGCAGCGCGGGCATCATTTCGCCATCGTCGACGAGGTCGACTCCATCCTGATCGACGAGGCCCGTACGCCGTTGATCATCTCCGGCCCGGCCGAGGACAACAACAAGTGGTACCCCGAGTTCGCCAAATTGGTCACCCGGCTGACCCGTGATCGGCACTACGAGGTCGATGAGAAGAAGCGCACCGTCTCGATCAACGAGGACGGCATCGAGGTCCTGGAGGATCGGCTCGGCATCGACAACCTGTACGAGTCGGTCAACACGCCGCTCATCTCGTACCTGCAGAACGCGTTGAAGGCCAAGGAACTGTTCCTCAAGGACCGGGACTACGTGGAGATCGACGGCGAGATCTTGATCGTCGACGAGCACACCGGCCGTTCACTCTCTGGTCGCCGCTACAACGAGGGCCTGCACCAGGCGATCGAGGCCAAGGAGAAGGTGGAGATCCGCGAGGAGTACCAGACCCTTGCCACGATCACCCTGCAGAACTTCTTCCGGATGTACGACAAGCTGTCCGGCATGACGGGCACGGCGATGACCGAGGCCAGCGAGTTCCAGAAGATCTACGGCCTGGGTGTGGTGCCGATCCCGACCAACATGCCGATGATTCGCGAGGACGCCAAGGATCTGATCTTCCGCACCGAGCAGGCAAAGTTCGAGGCCATCATCGAGGACATCGAGGCCAGATTCGCCGATGGTCAGCCCGTGCTGATCGGTACCGCCTCAGTGGCCAAGTCCGAGGTGTTGTCGACGATGCTGAAGAAGGCCGGCATCAAGCACGAGGTGCTGAATGCCAAGCAGCATGAGCGGGAAGCCGCGATCATTGCCGAGGCCGGTCGCAAGAAGTCGGTCACGGTGGCCACCAACATGGCCGGTCGCGGCACCGACATCATCCTCGGCGGCAACCCCGAGTTCATGGCCGAGGCGAAGCTCCGCAAGGAGGGCATCGACCCGATCGAGAACGCCGAGGAGTACGAGAAGCGCTGGGACGCCTTGCTGACGAAGTTCGAGGACCAGGTGCAGGCCGAGCACGAGGAGGTCGTCGAGGCCGGCGGCCTGTACGTGGTGGGCTCCGAGCGGCACGAGTCGCGCCGCATCGACAACCAGTTGCGCGGACGCTCCGGACGCCAGGGCGACCCGGGGGAGAGTCGGTTCTACCTGTCCCTGGAGGACAAGATGATGCGGGTCTTCAACGCCGACGCCGTCGAGTGGGTGATGCAACGGATGAACGTGCCCGACGACGTGCCGATCGAGAACCGAACCGTCGGACGGTCGATCGCCAGCGCCCAGGGCCAGATGGAGTCGCAGAACTTCGAACAGCGCAAGAACGTGCTCAAGTACGACGACGTGATGAACCGGCAACGGCACGCGATCTACGGTGATCGTCGTCAGGTGCTCGAGGGTGCCGACGTCGAGGAGCAGTTGCGCGGCACCGTGGCCAAGGTCGTCGAGCAGTACGTCGTGACCGCCACCGAGGGCTTCCCCGAGGAATGGGACCTGCCCCAACTGTGGACCAATATGAAGAACCTGTACCCGGTCGGACTTGATCTTGCCGACTACGAGAAGAAGCAGGAGGAGCTCGAGCAGCAGGAGTTGATCGACGTCTTCCTGGCCGACGCCCAGCATGCCTACGACGAACGCGAGAAGTCCGTCGGTGAAGAAACCATGCGTGAGGTCGAACGACAGGTGATGCTGTCGGTGCTGGACCGCAAGTGGCGGGAGCACCTGTACGAGATGGACTATCTGCGCGAAGGCATCGGCCTGCGGGCGATGGCGCAGCGCGATCCGCTGGTGGAGTACCAGCGCGAGGGCGGCATCATGTTCAACTCGATGATGGCCTCGTTCATGGAGGAGGTCGTCGGTTTCCTGTTCAACCTCGATGTCCAGTCCCAGGAGCCCGAGGTCGGCGTGGTGACCGAGGGTGGCAAGCCTGTAGTGATCACCTCCGGCCCCGACCTCGATGAGGACGGGGTGGATGTCCACGTCTCTGGTGACGTCGACGACACCGCCGAAACCGAAACCGAAGCCGAGACCGAGACCGGCGCGGGTGCGGGTGCTTCGGGGTCGGCCGCCACGACGGCGGCCCCCGGGGCCACGGCCACCAACCAGCCGGCAACCAAGAAGGCGGCCGCGCAGAGGGCGCCCGCGCCGCGGAAGACAGCCGCTCGCCCCTTGAGCTACTCCGCACCCGACGAGGATGGCAATGCGTCCACCTCTGGCAGCACCACCACCGAGAGCGACGATGACTGGGCCAAGACCCCCAGAAACGCCCCTTGTCCCTGCGGCTCAGGTCGCAAGTACAAGGTGTGCCACGGCAAGAATTGACTGTCGGCGGCACCACTGCGCACCGCCTCGGACCGCTGGGTCCGAGGCGGTGCTGTCGTTCGGGGAGGACCGGATCCACCTGCGGAACGGTGCCGGCCTCCGGCGTGGAGGAGCGACCTGACGCTCCGACCGGGCGGGTTTCTCGACACGATGCACTCCTGGCCGCCCGGTGTTGTCCGGACTCGGGCGTTGTGCGGCCGGTGTCCACAACCGGTGCACAGAATCGTCCGACTGTCGGCCCCGTGGGTGATGCTGTGGATCTGGTCACACCAAGGAGGCCCGCATCATGTCCATCATCGAAGCCGCACCGAAGTGGCGAACCGTCGACGAGGTTGAGGTCCGGCCGGCCGATCCCCGGCCCGCCGAGACTGCCCATGAGGTTGAGATGGTCGGACCGCCAGCCACCGAGATTCCTCCGGAGATGGCGCCGACGCGAGTGGTCTGGCCGCCCGCTTCGGTGGTCGGTGGATCGTCTGCCTGGCCGGTGGGCGCGACGCCCGCGTCCTGGCGAATGCATGTGGGCCAGCCGGAACTGTTCTCGCCGGTGCTGGGGGAGCTCGGGGTGGTTGCCGACCTGGATGACTGGCTCGAAGGATTCGCCCTGACCGTGTTGGAGGTGCTGTCGGCTCGTCGGCCTGCCCGCCAGCTCGACGTCGTGTTGACGATGCCCGTACGGCTGAACATCAAGCGGTCGATCAGCGCCGATGCCCATCTTGAGCTGGTGTCGGTTCGTGGTCAGCGCAGCGGCGGCCGGGCGATTGAGGCGTCGGCGCACATCCGGGTCGGCGGGCGTTCGGTGGCCGCGGCGTTCCGGTTGACACACACCGAGGAGCGATGGGTGTGCACTGCCTGGCAGATGCGGGTCCAAGATCTGCAGGGCTCCTCGGCGGCGTGACGGGATCGACGCCCAGACCGCAGCAGTGCCGCGATCACGGGCGCGGGCCGCGAGCAACCACCGGCAGCGATCACGAGGTCAGGGAGAGAAGAGCAGCAGCAGTCCCGAGCAGGTGTAGAACACCATCACTGCGAGCATCGGGATCTGTCCGACGACCGCAGCGTCGGACCGCAGCACCGCCAGGGACCGTTCGTGGGCCGAGATGATCCCGATCACGTGCCCGCCGACGATGGCGACGAGTTGAATGACCGCACTCACGGTCGGGAAGTCGAAGAGGAAGGTGTTCACACCCCCCTCGGCGGTGCCGAACAGGTTCCACCCCCGGCCCAGTGGGTCGGACAGGCTGTTGAAGGTCCGCTGCCCTTCGACCACCAACAGGCTGAGGTAGTGCGCCATCGCGTACCCGACGATGATCGGTGCGACGGTTCCCGACATCAGCCGAGGTAGCTGCGGGAGCTCGGCCCCCTTGCGTGTCCACGGATTCATCGCCATCGAGGCGGCACAGAAAGTGATCCCCACCACCGAGACGAAGCCGAGCAGGCCCAGTGTGCCGAGCGGCTCGTACGGGTCGGCGGTGGTGGCGTTGGAGATCCAGAAGGTGGTGTTGGAGAAGCTGTCGAAGGCGGTCGACCCCAACAGGGCGGCAGCCACCAGGACCGACCCTGGTGGCGGTTTCCACGTGGCCAGGGCGCGGAGCGGATTCATCACGGTGATCACCTGGTCACCGCCGACCTGGACCGGGGACCCGGCGGCGATGAACGTCCCGTACACGTCGAAGGGGTCGGCGGCAGCGATCCATCGGGAGCCGAAAATGATCGCGCCGACCATCAATGTCGCGAACCAGATGGCGGCATAGAAGCGGAGCACCTCAAGGGTGGTGTTGTTGGGTTGCACCAGCTCCATGAACGAGAACACCAGCAGACCGAGGCACGCCGGCCACGCGCCGACCCCTCTCGGCAGGGTGACCAGTCCTTGCGCGGGGTCGATGCGGAGCAGGGCACACAACCCGAGATGGACCGTACGGATCGGGTTGAGGGCCTTCCAGATGGGCCCGAGGACGAGCGACAGCGGGACCACACCCACCCACATGATCGCGTACACCCAGCCGAACACCGGATTGGTGATGCGATCCTCGCCGGCGACGAGAGCGGCGGCGAGCAGACCGAACAACGCCAGGACTCCGAGGCGGGCGATCCAGACGATGCTGCGCGGCATGGTGCCGAGCTCCAGGCCGCTGCGCTGGGTGAACCGCGGCCTGCGCCACGCCACGAAGAGCAAGATGAAGGAGATGAGCAACGCCAGCGCTGCCCCGATCACCACGAACTCGAACGGCAGTGGCAGATTCTGCCGCGAGGCGATGCCATGCATCGGCACGAGGCCGGGACGCAGATCATCGAACATGTGGTTGTCCAGAGCTCCTGGGGGCGGTGGGGGCACCGCACCATCGCCGATGCATGATCACCTTCGTGGATCGGCCGTCCGGACCCACCGAACGCCAGCCCGCACAGATCCCATGGCTACTGGTGATGGCTGGTACCCGTTCGGGATTCGTGGTGTGCGCCCGCGGTGAGGTGTCCCTCCCGTTAGGCTGGGGACCGCCGGGTCCGGGCGGTTGCTGATCCGGCGACATCACACGACACAGTTCATCACGTGACACCAGGACATGGTGCCGACCCAGATGGCGAGAGGGGCTCAGGCGTGGAACGTCTCACCGACAGTGAGCTCTCGGTGCTCGCGCTGGACACCGTACGGAATCCGCAGCATCTGGCGATGGTGCACGTCTTTGCTGGTGACGACCTGTTCGACTTCGAGGACCTGCAGGTGCTCGTACGGGATCGGTTGTCGTTCGTGCCGCGCTACCGGCAACGCCTCTGGTCGGTTCCCGGGGGGATTGCGGCCCCAGTGTGGGCCGACGACGACAGCTTCGACCTCTCCTTCCACGTCCGGCGCACGGCCCTGCCCCGACCCGGCACCGACGAGCAGCTCCGCGAATTCGTCGGCCGGGTCAGTGCCCGACGGATGGACCGCTCGCGGCCACTGTGGGAGTTGTATCTGGTCCAGGGCCTGAGCGGGAACCGGTTCGCGCTGGTGATCAAGAGCCATCTGGCCCTGGTGGACGGGGTCGACCATGTCGAACTCTCCCAGGTGCTGCTGGATGCCGATCCGGCGACGCCGATCACCGGCGGGGAGCCGTGGCGACCGGATCCGCGGCCCACTCCCGTTGATCTGCTGACCGCTGCGTTGGTCCGGGCGGCTCAGGAGCCGGGGGAGGTGATGGCTGGCGTCCGTCGCGGCGTGACGGGTCTGCTCGGGACGGCGGTCGCCATGGGGGAGGCCACCGGTGGGGGAGTCGGCGGCGCCTTGGGTGAGCTGGCCAATGCGGCCCTGCGCGGCACCGCACCGGCTCACACGTCTCCGCTGTTGGGGCACGCGTCGGAGCACCGACGGTTCGCCACCGTCGAGATCAGCCTGGCCGATCTCGACCGGGCCCGGGAACATTTCGGGCACACCGTCAACGATGTCCTGCTGTCGATCCTGGCCGGCGGGCTGCGCAGTTGGCTGCACACCCGGGGACTGGCCCTGCCGACGGTGATGGCGCTGTCACCGATGGGGGTGAGCGAGGACGCCGACGACCAGGCAAGTTCCGTGGGCTGCCGGGTGGTGCCGCACCTGGCGCCGCTGCCGACCGGGGAACCGAACGACGCCACCCGTCTGCACCAGGTCGCCATCGCCACCCAGGCCCACAAGGACACCGGCCGCGCGGTCGCGGCACGCGTGCTGCGTGATCTGGCCGGCTTTGCTCCCGCCACCCTGCACGCCCTGGGCGCACGTGCGGCGCTGGAGGCGAATCGCCGACGACACGATCTGGTGGTCACCAACGTGCCAGGGCCGCAGCAGCCGATGCACGCCGCCGGGGCCGTGCTCGAACACAGCTATCCGGTGCTGCCCCTGCTGTACGGGCAACTCCTGGCGATCGGCGTGAACTCCTACGACGGGGTGGTGGCGGTCGGTCTGAACGGTGACCGGGACAAGCTCGCCGATCTTGACCTGCTGGCCCAGTGCCTGACCGAGTCCCGGGACGAGATGATCATGCTCGTCGACGAACCGGGCAGGACTACCGCCGACCCGACCATCAAGGAGTGACGTGACACAGTCCCGATCCGTCTTCGTACCGATGTCGCTGGCCGCCCTGCGCCGACTGCGCGATGACGGCGTTCTGGCCGGTGAGGTGCCGGCGTACGGCATCACCGACGCGCTCCTGACGTGGGGCGAGTTCGGCCCCGAGGACGAGGAGGACGCCACTTTCTGCGCCCAGACCTTCGCCGAGGTGCATGCCCTCACCGATCAGACCGCCGCGGACGACGAGCGACGGATTGTCTTGGCCCTGCCCGGTGCCCACTTCGCCGCCTCCGACGTCGACGGGTTCGGCGTTGGCACGCTGCCG
>JAKDKP010000366.1 GCA_030453285.1 Propionibacteriales bacterium | reverse complement strand
TGCGGCTTCACCACGAGCACGACGGTTTCGGCCGTACGGACCGCGTCGGCATTGGCGGCGGTCGTCTCGACGCCGTAGCGGGTCGCCAGTTCGGCCCGCCGCTCGGGACGCCGGTGCGTCGCGGTGACCCGATCGGCAGACCACCCCGAACGGATCAGCCCCGACAGCAGCGTCTCGCCCATCACCCCGGCCCCGACCACCGTCAGCCGCCCGGCGCTTCTGGAAGGTTGATCGGCTTGGAACTGGTCGGGGGTCACGGCGTGGCGGCGCGCTGGCCAGCGACGAGGGCGGCGATCTGGACGGCGTTCAGCGCGGCCCCCTTGCGCAGATTGTCGTTGCTGACGAAGAACACCAGGCCCTTGCCCGCGGGGGCGGACTGGTCGGCGCGGATCCTGCCGACGAGGCTCGGGTCACGTCCGGCCGCATCCTGTGGGGTGGGCACATCAACGACCTCGACCCCTGGTGCCGCGGCCAGCAGCGTGGTCGCCTGCTCGGGGCTGAGATCACGTTCGAACTCGGCGTGGATCGCGAGGGAGTGACCGGTGAAGACCGGCACCCGGACACAGGTCCCGGCCACGAGCAGCTCGGGTGCGTGCAGGATCTTGCGGGACTCGTTGCGAAGCTTCTGCTCCTCGTCGGTCTCGGCACTGCCGTCATCGACGATCGAACCGGCCAGCGGCAGGACGTTGTAAGCGATCGGCTTCACGTACTGCGTGGGCTCGGGAAACTCGACGGCACGCCCGTCGAAGGCGAGCCCCGACGCCTGGTCAACGACGGCCCGCACCTGCCGGTCGAGTTCGTCCACGCCGGCCCCACCCGAACCGGACACCGCCTGATAGGTGGCGACGGTGAGGCGGACCAACCCGGCAGCCTCGTGCAGCGGCTTGAGCACCGGCATCGCCGCCATCGTCGTGCAGTTCGGGTTGGCGATGATCCCCTTGGGTGGGTCGATGGTGTCATCGGGGTTGACCTCGCTCACCACCAGCGGCACCTCGGGGTCCATCCGCCAGGCGCTGGAGTTGTCGATCACGATCGCACCCGCTGCAGCCACGCGAGGCGCCGTGGCCAGCGAGGCGGTCTTGCCGTTGGAGAACAGAGCCAGGTCGAGACCGGTGAAGTCGGCGGTGTCGGTGTCCTCGACGACCACCTCCTGGTCCTTCCACGGCAACTTCTTGCCGGCCGACCGCGCCGAGGCGAAGTACCTGATGCTGGTGATGGGAAGGCTGCTCTCGGCGAGCAGGGTCCGCATGACCCCGCCAACCTGGCCCGTTGCTCCGAAGACTCCGACATGCATGGGCCCCAGCGTACGGCCGCTCGGAGCTCCAGGCGAAGAAGTCTCGCCATTGTGCCGAACACCGGGACGGCGTTGGCGACCTTCAGCTGGAATCGGGTCCGCGCCGCAAGTTGCCCGGCCACATCACATCCCCCCCCAACCCAGAAAATCGGCACGCTCAGCCGTACTGGTGGCGCCATGTGTCGGCAGCACCGCCCAGCGTGCCGATTTTCCACACGGTTCGGCGCTGGCCAAGGGGGCTCGTCCACAGATCTGCGCCACAGCGGTGCTTCTGGTTGGCCGTGACACAACGTGTCGGCATGAAATCCGGAGTCGTCTCGCGCGCCGAAGCGCTGTGTGAACTGAGTCAGCAGGAGCTCGATCAGGCCGGTCGGCTCGGCCAACTGTCGCGGATCCGCCACGGGTGGTACGCCACACCAACAGCCACAGCGTCGGTCGTGGCAGCCGTCCGGGCCGGTGGGAGGTTGGGGTGCCTGAGCGCCTTGGCCTTCCACGGGCTGTGGGTTCCACCAACGTCAGGCCTTCATGTGCTGTTCCGTCGCCGGGCCCGCTTGGGCCCCGAGGTGGAAGCCCACCTGGTGCCGCGGTGGACGTTCACCGGAGCAGTCGAGCCCCTCCCCGAGGCCTTGGCCCACGTCATCGGCCATCACGACGCAGAAACAGCACTGATGGTGTTGGAGTCGGCCCTGAATCTGCGTCGGATCGGGATCGCCGAGGCTGAGCAGCTGACTCGCCGCGCACCCACGGAGAAGTCGCGTGTCTTGGCCCATCTCAACCCGCTCGCCGGCGCGGGCACCGAGACCCGCCTTCGGCTGTTCCACGAATTGCGCGGGGTTCCGGTGATCGCGCAATACGAGGTCGCTGGCGTCGGGTGGTGCGATCTGCTGGTCGGTGAGTCGCTGATCCTCGAGGCCGACAGCAAGCAGCATCACACCGGTGTGGAGAACTACAGCCGGGATCGGGCGCGGGACCTGCAGCTGCACAGACTCGGCTACGACCGGCTGCGCTTCACCTATGAGCAGGTGATGTTCCAGTGGCAGGCCACGCGTGCCGCGTTGTCCGCGCTGCTGGCCACCCGGCGTCATCGCCGCCCACCACGCCCCTTCTGATTCGTCGTCGCCTCCGCCACTCCTTCCCCGAGTCGCCCCCTGCTCACCGAAAATCGGCACGCTGAGCCTCACGAGTGGTGCGATGGACCGGCAATGCCCCTGAGCGTGCCGATTTTCTGGCCGGGTGCTCAGTGGGCCGTGGGCTCGTCTGCGGCGCCGAGTCACGAAATTCGGACGTTGCTCGGACGTTGCTCGGACGCAGGCGGTCGGGGACGCGTGTTGCGCCCGGAGCTTGGCGACCGCACGTCTACATTTGCCGCATCCCTACATCTCCTCTGCCCCGACCATGTGCCCGGGAGGCCCAGCGATGAGTCGCCCGCCGTCTCGACGACGACATCTCCCTCGTTCGCCTGCGCTTCTGCGAAGGCTACGTCTGTTGCGCGCCGGGGTACTGCTCGCAGCGGTGGCGATTCTGGCAACGGTGGTGATCAACATGGTGAACGGTCCCTCGGCACAGGTACGCACCGCCGCGTTGGCGGTTCCACCCCTGACCCAGAGCAGCCGTACAGAGCCGTCCCCTTCGCCCACTCCAACACCGAGCCCCACAGCTGTCCAGACTCCCGATCCTTCGACGAAGAGTTCACCGGAGCGTCCCTCGTACGATGCAGGCCGACTGGATCCCGACCTGGAGAAGGCTTTCGGGCGGGCAAGGAAGGCAGCGAAGGCTGACGGCGTGTCGGTGAGCATCCGCACCGGCTACCGCTCGGCGAAACGACAGCAGGATCTGTTCGAGAACGAGATTGCGGCCACCGGGAGCCGCAAGGCCGCACTGAAGAGGGTCCTGCCAGCCAAGAGTTCGATGCACGTTCGCGGTGGCGCCATTGACGTGAAGCCTCAGGCCGGCGCCACCTGGCTGGAGAAGAACGGATCCGAATGGGGATTGTGTCGGCGGTACGAGAACGAGTGGTGGCACTTCGAGCTGATGATCGACCCGGGTGGGACGTGTCCGACGATGGAGCCACAACCCAAGGAATGATCAACTCAAGTTGATCATGACAGGTGCTCGCGTTGCAGGGCGGCGGTGTAGCGCTCACTGATCGCGACGGCGGCGGATCGATCCTGCTCCGACGGCTCGCGCTCGAGGCTGTACGGGACCGGCCAGTCCGGCAGGTGTTGATCTTCGGCCAGGCAGGCCGCCGCCTGACGGGCCGCGCCCACTGCGACGCTCTCGTACGCGTGCGTGACCGCGATCGGCAACCCGAACACAGCGGTGGCAATCCGTTGCACTGCAGGGGATTGGGCGGCACCGCCGGTCAAGGTGATGCGCGAGATCGGCCCGGTCAGCTCCTGCATGGCCCGCACCCCGTACGCCAGACTCCACAGCACCCCCTCGATGCTGGCCCGGGCC
>JAKDKP010000365.1 GCA_030453285.1 Propionibacteriales bacterium | reverse complement strand
TCAGGCCGGACGATATCCCCACCAAAGTCACCACCCTGCATCGACTGCTGGGCACGCTGCCCGACCAACGGGGCCGATTCCGGCACCACGCCGAGAACCCGCTGCCGTACGACGTGGTCGTCGTTGACGAGATGTCGATGGTGTCGCTGCCGATGATGGCGCGCGTGTTGGAAGCGGTCCGGCCCACCGCGCATCTGGTGCTGGTCGGCGATCCGGATCAATTGTCCAGCGTCGAGGCCGGAGCGGTGATGGCCGACATCACCGGTGCCGCATCCTCGAGCAGCTCCGACTCCCACCATGCCGCACGGGGAGAGTCCGACGATGCTGGGGGCTCCGGCGATGCTGGGTACGCCGACCTGCCCGCTCTCGCCGACGACGGGCGTGGGCTGCCGCTGCCGCTCGATGTGCGCCACGGAGTGGTGCGCCTGACGCACACGTGGCGCTTCGGGGGCGCGATCGACGAGCTCGCCCAGGCCATCCGGCGCGGTGATGACGACGCGGTGATCACCGTGCTCCGCGGCGGCCACGACGACGTACGGTTTCGCGAGATCAGGCAGGACGAGGTGGAGGCCGAGGCAACGGCCGACCTGCGCGCCTCGATCATGGATTCCGGTACGGCGCTCGTCACGGCTGCGCGCGCATCGATCGACATTCCTGAAGCATCGACCGAGGCCTTCGACCGGGCGGCCATCACCGCACTGGGAGCTCTGGACGCACACCGGCTCCTCTGCGCGCACCGCACCGGCCCGTACGGGGTGGCCCGGTGGAGCTGGGAGGCCGATCGCTGGCTGGCACCGGTCACGGCCGAGGCGGGACGCCTGACCGACGAGTGGTACGCCGGCCGACCGATCCTGATCACCGCCAATGACTACGAGTTGGGTCTGTTCAACGGGGACACCGGGGTGGTGATCGCGACCCGCGAGGGGCTGCGCGCCGTCTTTGCCCGCGGCCAACGCATCCTTTCCTTTGCCCCGGCTCGCCTCGAGGATGTGCAGACCGTGCACGCCATGACGGTGCACCGCAGTCAGGGCAGCCAGTTCCGCGAGGTGTCGTTCGTGGTGCCACCGGCGGATTCCCCGCTGCTGACGCGCGAGTTGTTGTACACCGCCGTCACCCGCGCCAGCACCACGGTCACGGTGATCGGGTCCGAAGCTGCTCTGCGTCGCGCCGTGACGCGTCCCGCGAATCGGGCCAGCGGCTTGCGGCACCGGCTCTGAGGCCCTCAATCGATGACTTCGCCCAAGGAGACACGCAGGGCCTCGATGTCGTCGAGATCCTTTTGGCGCCGGGCGAGTCCGGGGTTCCAGGTGGGCATGTGTTGCTTGATCTCGATCTGCGACGCCGGCGAGATGATCGGCACCGTCAGTTCACCGAGGCGGCCGAGCGACCCATTGATCATCCCCTCCGGCCAGGGCTCGCCCGCGAAGGGGCCACCGGCCACGGTCACGGCTGCCTCGCCTGTGGAGACGTTGATCAACGCAATGCCGTGTTCAACGCCATCACGAACAAGATCAACCTGCTGACCGGCCGCCGCGGTCGTGACGTCGTCGAAGCCAGCATCGACCAGCAATGGCAGAAGGCGTGGCAGATCTGCTGTCCGGGCAAACCAGTCGATGTCGGTGTGCGGCCGCGTGACGCGACCAAGATGGAAGTCCATCGCCCAGCCACCGCGGAGCCAGACCGGTGCTCGTACGCTGTCGGCCAAGGCCAGCAGTTCAGCGATCGCAGCCAACTGCACCGCCGCAGACGGCAACGGGTCCTTCCCGGTCGCGGTCTTGATCATGGTCAAGCGTACGGGTGTTCCCCGACCCGCCAGGTCTCGATCAGCCGGCGGGCAATGGACGCCTGGTTCGGCAATCCGATGGTGCCGTCGGCCAACTCCTTGTCGAGACGCTCGCGGGTGAACCAGTCGGCATAGGTGATCTCGTCGTCGTCGATCGAGATGTCGGTGGTCGTCGCGCGGGCAAAGAAGCCGACCATGATCGAACGGGGGTACGGCCAAGGCTGGCTACCCATGTAGCGGAGGTCCTCCAGTTCGAGGTCGGATTCCTCCCCCATCTCACGATGCACTGCGTGCTCGAAGGACTCACCGGCCTCGACGAATCCCGCCAACACCGACACCCGGTTCTCGGTCCATCCCGCCCCACGGGCCAACAGCAGACGGTCGCGATCATCGACGATGCCGACGATCACCGCCGAGTCGGTACGCGGGAAGGTATCGGTCCCGCAGTTGCCACACGATCGCAGGAATCCGCCGCGCACCATCTGCGTCCGCGCGCCACAGTTCGCGCAGTACCGACTCGTCCGATGCCACCCGGTGATGGCGGTGGCGGTGGTGGCGACCTCGAGTTCAAGATCATCCAACAGGTGGCCCATCTCCCGCAGCGTGTGCAGGGCGCCGTCGAGCACGGCCTCCACCACGAAGTACGGGACGTCGTCGACCAGGCCGAGGAAGATGTGTCGCTGGTCGTCGTACTCGACGAAGGGCCGAACGAACTTGAGTCGATCCCCCGCCTCGTTGGTGGTGAAGCGACCTTCCTCGGTGATCTTGAGGAGCTGAGCCTCGTCGGCATACCAGAGGGCCTTGACCCACTCCGTCCGATCACGGTGCAGGTCGGCGCGGTCCAGTCGGCTGGCCTCGGCCCAGGTGTTTGTCAGGGCAACGGGTCGAGAAGTCACCACAGACACGTTACCCATGGCCGGTCACCGACTGACCGCGGTCCTGCCACACGGCCGCCAACTGCGCCGTCAACCCGGCCCGGTCGGGCAGATCGGGGGGCCGCACCAGGGCGTCGGAGCGTACGAAGTGGAACACGGCATCCACCATCGACGGGTCGATGCCCTGCAGCTCGGCCCAGGCCAGCCGATAGATCGCCAGTTGCAGCGGGTCGGCGTGCCGGCCACGTGAGGTCTTCCAGTCGACCACCAGCCATCGGCCATCGGGTTCGGCGTACACCGCGTCGATCCGGCCGCGGATGGTTCGGCCCTCCAATGCGTACTCGAACGGTGCCTCGATCCGATGCGGCGGACGCTCACCGAACTGTCCCTCGGCGAACGCCTCACACAGTTCGACCAGGTCGGCGTCGGTGTACTCCTCGGCATCGGCGGACTGCACCTCATCGGTGTCCACCAGCGAGGTGGCACCGAAATGGTGTTCCACCCACCGGTGGAACCGGGTCCCGAATCGCGTCGCACGCGAGGGTCGACGCGGCATCGGGCGCAACAGCTCCGAGGCATAGGCGTCGGAGTCGGCACTCGCGCGCAACCAGTCCGTGGCCGACGCCACCGTCGGCATGGTCACCTCGTGGTGCCGTGCCCGCGCGTGGCGGGCCTCGGCGAGGAGCCGGTGCAGGTCGGCGTCCCACCCCTCCACCCGCGCGTAGGCATCCAGCAGCAACTGGTCGTCATGCATGGCGACCACACCGGCACCGGCTCGGGCCTGCTCCACCCACGCCGCAGCCTCCTGCCGACGTTCCAGCGCCTCGGTGTCTGCCGACCGCGGCCAGGTCACCGGTTCGGCCTCGGTGATCAACGGGTTCGCCGGGGTCACCGGTGGCGCCGACGCCTCCAGATGTCCCTGCCGTTCGGCCTCATCGAGGATCGCGGCCAGATAGGTGGAGAACACCCGAGGCTTGGTCGTGTCCGGGCGCCAGTGATGCCCGCTGCCGATCAGGATCCGTCTGGCCCGGGTGACCGCGACATAGGCCAGCCGGTCCTCGGCCCGCCGGGCCTCGGTCTTCAGATCGTCGGCGAAGGCCC
>JAKDKP010000364.1 GCA_030453285.1 Propionibacteriales bacterium | reverse complement strand
CCTTGCCCACCGCGTCGACCCCCTGCAGATCGACGATCCCCCAGCGTCCCCGCCCCAGTGTGGCCAGCTTGCCCTGGGCGAAGGCGGTCGGCTCGTCGAAGGTGCCACCCGGTTGCGGCGACAGGCCGTCGACCACCATCTGACGACAGTAGGTGGCGGCCTCGATGGCCTCTGGGGTGTTCACCGTCGGTGCGGCCCAGTCGGCATCGAAGGTGCTCGCACCGTTGCTCAGCAGCCAGGGCATCACGCCGACGAAGTATTCGGGTGCGGCGTGGTAGGCGTAAGCGCCGGTCTTCTGCTTGATCAACTTGGCACCGGCCAGGAAGTCGTCCCAGGTCCAGTCCGCGCCGTCGGCGGGCAGCTCGACACCAGCCTGCTGGTACAGCTCGGTGTGACACCACATGCACATCGTGTTGAACTCGCCGGGCAGGTAGTAGGTCTTGCCGTCGGGCGAGCCGTACTTGGCATTCCACTCCACCAGCTTCGGATCGACATCGGCGTAGTACTCGTCGATCACCGCCTTGTCCTTGGCGATGTAGGGGTCCAGGGGCTCAAGCAACCCCTTGGAGGCGAAGAGCCGCATCCCCTCGGTGGCGATCTGGATCATGTCCGGCACCTGGCCGCCGGCCATCCGGGAGGTCACCTGGTTGAAGAAGTCGGCCCAGTTGCTGTTGGTCGCCAACCCCTGTGCGGTGAGGGTGATCTCGGGATTGGTCTTGCGGAACTCCTCGAACAGGGCGTTCCACTGCTTCTGACCCGAGGCATCGCCCATGTAGAGGAAGTTCACCTCATTGGCCCCAGATCCTCCCCCACCGCAGCCCTGGAGCAGGGCTGTCGACGGGATCGCCAGCGCGGTGGCCCCGACCGCCCCGAGCAGCGAGCGGCGGCTGATCCCACCCGTCATCGTCCTTGATGCACTCACCTTGAACCGACCTCCTGAGTAATCGTTTACCGATCCAAACAGACTGGTGTGGCGTCGTCAAGACCTCCGAGACTTCTCAATATGTTCGTCATCTGGGATAACGTTGTCTCACCTGGAGCGGACGAGGGAGGTGCAGGCGATGGTGCGACTCGTGGACGTCGCGAAGGCCGCGAACGTCTCAGTTGCCACGGTCTCTCGTACGCTGAACGGTCACCTCAGTGTCGATGCCGCCCTGGCCGCGCGGGTGCGCGCCGCGGCCACCGAACTCGGCTACCGACCCAATGTCGTGGCGCGAAACCTGCGGCGTCGCGGCACCACCGTCTGGGCTCTGGTGTTGACCGACATCACCAACCCCTTCTACACCGCTCTGGCGCGAGGGGTGGAGGATGTCGCCTCCCGCAACGGCTACTCGGTGCTGCTCGGCAACTCCGACGAGGACGCCGCCAAGGAACGCCGCTACCTGGCGGCCGCCCTGGAGGAGCAGGTGGCCGGCATCGTCCTGGCCTCCCGCTACGCCGACACCGACCTGAGCGCGGCCCTGGGCGCCGAGACCCCAGTGGTGGCAGTCAACCAGCGGCTCCAAGCACCCGTCGACTCCGTGGTGGCCGATTCGTACGGTGGTGCCCGTCGCGCCACCGAGCACCTGATCGGCCATGGCCGAAGGGTCATCGCCTGCATCACCGGCCCCGCCGATGCCGACACGGCCCAGGTCCGGGCAGCCGGCCATCGTGACGCGATGGCTGATCATGGACTGCCACCGTTGATCCAGCACACCACCTACGATGCCGCCGGCGGACTGGCCGCCACCGGAGAGCTGCTCGACTCAGGCTCCGGAATCGATGCCATCTTCGCCGCCAACGCCACCATCGCGCTGGGTGTCGTCGAAGCCCTCCAGGAACGCCGGGTGCGCCTGGGCACCGACGTGGCGATGGTCTGCTTCGACGACGCACCCTGGGCCCGGATCGTCGATCCGCCGATGACGGTCGTCGCCCAGCAGCCGTACGAGATCGGCACCGAGGCCGCCAAACTTCTGCTCGGCCGCATCCGCGCCGAAGGGCCGAGCATGCCGGTCTCACTGCAACTCACCACGCAACTGATCACCCGTCGATCGTGCGGCTGCCCCGGGTCGGACTGATCCGACCAGCGCAAGAACGGTCAAGCGCGGGAGGAGATGATCGGTCCAGACTGGACCCATGACCGGACGCGACCGCCTGCGAGAACTGCTCGACGCCGTGCTCGATGAGCAACACGGCTCGTTGAGCGACATGGCCGAGGGCGCTCACGCCTCCCGATTCCACTTCAGCCGATTGCTCGGGCACAGTACCGGCGAATCGCCGGCAGCACTGCGCCGACGGGTGATGCTGGAGCGAGCCGCATGGCAGATCGCCAGCGGTACCTCGGTGACCGAGGCCGCGTTCGCCGCGGGATACGAGTCGGTCGAGGGCTTCTCGCGGGCGTACGCGCGGGCGTACGGACACCCACCGAGCTCGACCCCGGCACTGCCGAACCCAGCCAGCACCCGACCGCCCACACACTGGCTGCCGGCGCCGAATGGCGTGCACTTCCATCCGCCGGTCAATCTGTGGATCGGTGATGGCCACCGGCAGCCGTCGACGCCACAGATCGCCGCTCACCTGATCCACCACGACGTCGACGACACGGAGATGTTGATCAAGGTCGCTGGCGCACTGCCGGACGAGGAGTTCGAACGTGTCCGGATGCCCGGACATCGAGTGCTGGAGTGGGAGGGCCCCGAGGAGTCAATCGCCGCAATGCTGAACGCCCTCGTACGGTCCAAGGAGGTGTGGCTGGCTGCCGTCTCCGGGGACGAGTTCCCCACGGTGATCGACCGCAGCCGATCGGCGCTGGCCGAGCGGGCCGCCGTCGTCCACCCACCCTGGCTTGCCCTGCTGGCCGACGTCGAACGTCGCGACGCCTGGCACGACCGCATCGTCGACGCCCTGTGTGACCCACCGGAAAGCTTCGCCCTGGGACACATCGTCGCCCACGTGATCACCTATGCCGCCCATCGCCGGCAACTGGTCCGCCACCTGCTGAGGACAGCGGGGGTCGAGGTCGACGACGGTGATCCGATCATGTGGCTCCGCGCACCCACCATCACGACCGGAAACCCTTCCACTCAAGGAGAATCATGACCCGTACCCGTTATTCGACCGCCACCACCCTGGACGGCTTCATCGCCACAGACGACCACTCACTGGACTGGCTGCTGAGTCGAGAGACCGGGACCATGCCGGGCGACTTCAATTTCGACACCTTCCTGCCGCAGGTCGGCGCCGTCGTAATGGGAGCCAGCACGTACGAGTGGGTGCTGGCCCACGATGCCGGGTGGTCGTACGAGCAGCCCACCTGGGTGTTCACCCATCGTCAGCTCGAGGTCCCCTCGGGCGCCGACGTCCGCTTCACCCAGGCACCGATCCCCGACGTGCATGCCGAGATGGCCGAATCCGCCGCCGGCAAGGACATCTGGCTCGTCGGCGGCGGCGACCTGGTCGGCCAGTTCCATGATCACGGCCTGCTCGACGAGGTGATCGCCGCCGTCGCCCCGGTGACCATCGGCTCCGGCAAACCGCTGCTCCCCCGCCACGTCGAACTCAGCCTGCAGGAGGTTGCGCACAGTGGCGAGTTCGCGTGCCTGCGTTACGACGTCATACGCCCGGCCTGACGTCGGCCCCGGAAGGTGTAGCCATGGCCCACACATTGCGGACCGCCGGCACCCATGATCATCTGGTCGAGGATCATCTGGTCGAGCTCGGCACCCCCGACGAGTGGCCGCCCACGTTCAGCCCGTACGACGGCGCAACAGCATCGCGACCACCAGGGC